>JAPLML010000719.1 GCA_026387055.1 Planctomycetota bacterium
CGTCGAAGAGTCGCCGCGGCGACCTGGGCGCGTGTTTCTTCAGGCATCGCCATCACGGGGTACAGGGGGCCACACCATGAACATCTTCGTCACCGGCGGCGCGGGGTACATCGGCAGCCACACGGTGCGGCTCCTCGCGGAGGCGGGCCATCGCGTCCGCGTGTACGACAACCTTTCGGAGGGTCACGCGGCCGCCGTGCCGGCCGGCTCGCTTTTCGAGGGCGACCTGGCGGACGAGAAGCGGCTGGTCGAGGGCCTGCTCGACGGTTTCGACTGCGTCATGCACTTCGCCGCCCACTGCTCCGTCGGCGAGAGCATGGAGAAGCCGGAGAAGTATTACGGGAACAACGTGGTCGGAAGCCTGCGGCTGCTTTCGGCCATGCGAAAGACGGGCGTCAAGCGGATCGTCTTCTCGTCGTCGGCCGCCACGTACGGCAACCCCGTCAAGACGCCCATCCCGGAAGACCACCCGACCGACCCGATCAACGCCTACGGGCAGACGAAGCTCGACTTCGAGCACGCGCTCAAGTACTACGCGGGGGCCTACGGCATCGGGTACGCGGCCCTGAGGTACTTCAATGCCGCCGGGGCGGCCCCGGATGCGAAGATCGGCGAGGACCACGACCCCGAGACGCACCTCGTGCCGATCGTCTTGGAGGCGGCCCTGGGGCGGCGCGACGCCGTCGCGATCTTCGGCACGGATTACCCGACGCCCGACGGCACGTGCATCCGCGATTACATCCATGTCTATGATTTGGCCCAGGCGCACATCCTGGCGATGGAGGCGATCGAGCCGGGCAAGGGCCGCGTCTACAACCTCGGCAACGGCGCCGGGTACTCGGTCCGCGAGGTGATCGAGACCGCCCGGCGCGTCACCGGCCACCGCCTGCCCGTCAAGGAAGGCCCCCGCCGCGCGGGCGACCCGCCGACCCTCGTGGCTTCGAGCGAAAAGATCACGCGCGAACTGGGCTGGAAGCCCCGCTTCCCTGACCTCCAGGCGATCGTCGAGACGGCGTGGCGGTGGCACAAGGCAAACCCGAAGGGATACGCCGAGTGACGAGAAGAAAAGGAGAATGTCCAACATTGGGTGTTCAATGTTGGACATTCGCCGTTGCCGTTACTTCCCGCCGCCGGCCCCCTTCTTGCATGTATTGTACATATCATACCCCACCTGCTGGCACGCGGCGATGGTCTCGGGGTAGGGGCGGTCGGTGATGTCGAGGAAGCCGATCTGGTAGTTCTCCTCGTCGTACGGGCGGCCGGTGGTCGGCTCGTCCTGGTACTTGAACCAGTGCGTTCCGACCAGCAGCGGGTTCCTGAGAGCCCCCTGCACGTAGGACTTGTACGCGGCGGCCCGCTCCTCCTGGCTGGCGGTGGGCACGAGGCCCGTGTGGAACATGCCGCGATCGAGCGCCCCGAAGTGGAACTCGCCGATGATGAGCGGCTTGTCCTCGCTCCCCGCCGGCAGCCGCAGGGCCGCCACCGACTTCTCGTAGCGGTTGTAGCTCACGACGTCGCAGAACTTCGCGCCTGCCCGGGCGGCCCGGTCGTTCACCCAGGCGAACCGGCACCCCAGGTAAAGCTGGTTCGGCGCGACCTCCTTGACGGCGTCGCGGATGACCCTGAAGTACTGCTCGGCGATGCGGGTGTAAAACGCGCCGAGGTCCTCGGCGGCCTTCTTCTTGTCCGGGGCGGCGGTGGCGGCGGCCAGGGCCTCCCACGAGGCGTGGCTTGTGCCCCAGGCGGCGTTGAGCTTCCCGATCTCGCCGTACTTGGCCTTGAGGTCTTCCATAAACGCCTTCTTCGACGCCTGGTCCGGCGGCGACTGGAGCGACGCGACGGCCAGCGACACATCGTCGCCCCACGCGATCTCGTTATCGACGAAGTAGCCGAGGCACCACGGGTCGCCGGCGGTCTTGTCTTTCTGGGCGGCCATCGCGGCTTTCACCTTTTCGGCGAACTCCGGCTCGAACGGGTCCTTGAACTGGCCCCAGTAGCCCTGGCTGCCCTGGATGGGCCTGCTGGAGAAATGGGTTGTTGCCGTGTATGGAGTCTTCTTCAACAGGTAGATGTAGGAGTCTGACCAGTTGGCGATGGTGTTCATGCCCCAGGACCGCAGCCGCTGGTGGGCGAGTTCGGCGACCTTCTGCTTCCAGTTCGCTCCGTACTTTCGTTTGGCGTTGGCCCCGCCGAAGTCGAAGCACTTCATGTTCCGGCCCTTGTAATAGCCGTGGAGGGCGTAGGCGGTCGTGAAGAACCCCTTGTACGCCGGGTCGGCGGCGGGCAGGTCGTCGAACCAGTTGTCGCGTTCCTCGATGGGCGTGTCGCCGTGCTCGCCCACGCAGTCGATGCCGTGCGAGAAGAAGAGGCGCCCCTCCGGGTCCACGAGCCACCAGGCGCCCTCGTGCTTCTCGGTGCGGAAGAAGCCCGTGGCCTTGAGGGCCGGGCCGGCCTGCCACCCCCCGTACGGGTCCCAGTCTTTCGGGCCGGGCTTCGACTTGAGGTTCGCCGCCTCCTCCTTCTTCGCCTCCTCCAGGTCCGTGATGGCGTGCATCTTGCCCGGCCACTCGCGGTGCACGTACTGGCCGAATCGGTCGATGAACGGGAAGAACGTGGCGGGGTCGAGGGCGGCCTCCGCGGGGGCGGTGTGGGACCCGGCGGCGCGGATGTTGGCGACCTCGAAGGCGTGATCGGCGTCGGGCCGGTCGACGAAGATCACGAGGGCCGTGATCTTGGCCGGGTCGATCGCGCCGCGGGCGTCCTGGGCCACCGGGTACCCGCGCATGCCGAAGAGCTTGACCCCCGCGAGGGCAGGGGGCCGGCGGACGAAGCGGACCTTGAGCGTGCCCGACTCGCCGGGCTTGAGGGCCACGCGGTCGGTGACGCAGTGGTTCGCCCAGTCGGCCCCGGCGTTGTCGACGCGGCAGTTGACCGTCACGGGGTTCGTGTCCGTGTTCTTGACGTCGAGGGCGATGTGGTCAAACTTCGAGAGGTCCCACTCGCCCTTGGGCGCTTTGAGGTTGAAGCCCGGCCACTCCACCGTGTGACCCGTGGCGACGGCCAGCGCCGCCCCTTCGCCCGCCCTGGCCAAGCTGACCTTGGCATCGCTCGACTGGATCGCGGCGACGTCGAAGTCCTTGCCGAAGTTGAAGAGGACCTCGTCGGCGAGGGCGCGGGCGGCGCCCGCCAACAGGAGGGCCGGCACGATCACGAGCCATGGAAGTTGATGCATGCGTGCGCTCCTTAAGGATGAGGCGAGTGTGGCGCGGCGGGCGGTCTTGCCCACTGCACCGGATGCCGTTCGTTCACGTGCCACGGGTGGTCGTCAGCCTTCAAGGGATGCGTAGCAGTCTAAGTTCCCCGGGGGACCGCGTCAACAAAGTGTGGGATTGGTCCGGGCCGTGAGTATAATGCGCCGCACCGCAGCGTTTCGGGAGGCATGGCGCGGTGGGCAAGACTGCTCGCCGCGCATGCCTGGAGTCGCGGGCGTAGGGGTACGGCATGCCGTGCCCTACAAGACCCACGGGGGATTGAGGTTACAGATCATGGGAGTTCACATGCGGGCGACTTGGCTGATAGCGGTGGTCCTTGCCGCGGCGGTGGTTGCGGGCTGCGGAGCACCGTCTGGCGCGGGCGATGCGGCGGCGCGCCGGGCGCGCCTCGAGGCGCTTCGCCGCACGGCCGCCGCCGAGGTCTACGAGAACTGCAAGGACTCCGTGGTCAACATCGGCATCCGGCGTTCCGACGCGTCGAAGCCGGGGGTCAACCTCATTGAGTACGGCAGCGGCGTGGTCCTGACCGAGACAGGCTACGTTCTCACCAACGCCCACGCGTTCCGCCACGGCGGGGCGTGCGCCGCCGGGTTCCACAAGGGCAAGGAGTACCCCGCCCGCTTGGTGGCCCAGGATGAGCAGCGGGACCTGGCGATCGTCAAGATCAGCCCCGAGCGGCCGCTGAAGCCGCTGAAGCTCGGCCGCAGCGCGGACCTCGTGGTCGGCGAGCAGATCATCACGATGGGGAACCCCTTCGGCATGGGGCTGACGGTGACCTACGGCATCGTGGCCGCTCTCGGCCGCAGCACGAAGTCGGAGTACACCTTTTACCCCGAGATGATCCAGACCAGCGCGAGCATCAACCCGGGCAGTTCCGGCGGACCGCTGCTGAATGTTTTCGGCGAGTGCGTGGGCCTGAACTCGACGGAGAGAATGGGGGCCAACGACATCGGCTTCGCCATCCCCGCGGACCGCCTCCGCGAGGCGCTGCCCGACGTGCTTGCCCCCGAGGGGCGGTTCGGGTTCGTTCTTGGCCTCACGCTGGAGACGGATGGCCCGGCGCGCGTGAAGGAGGTCGCCAAGGGTTCGCCCGCGGAGGCCGCCGGCGTGCGGCCGGGCGACATCATCTTCCGCGCCGGCAAGGCGACGGTCGGGAGCGCCGCCGAGTTCTACCTGGCGCTGATGGAGTTCCGCGGCGGGCAGACGTTGCCGCTGGCGCTCCTGCGCGGCGGGCGCGGCGTTGACGTCGCGGCCGCACTCGCGAAGATCGAGCCGCGCGCCCCGGACACGGTGGTCGCGCCGGCGCCCGGCCTGATGGGCGAGCTCTACGAGGGTCAGTGGGAGGCCGTGCCGGACTTCTCCACGCTGAAGCCGGCCGCGACCACGAAGGTCGAGACCTTCGACCTCGGCAAGTACAAGGGCCGCGACTTCTTTGCCCTCCGCTTCACCGGCTATGTGGAGGTCCCCGCCGACGGCATTTACGCGTTCTATCTCACGTCCGACGACGGCAGCCGCCTGTCCATCGGCGACCGCCTGGTGGTCGACAACGACGGCCTGCACCCGGCCGTGACGAAGCGCGGCTTCATTCCGCTGAAGGCGGGCAAACACGCCATTACGGTCGCGTACTTCGAGCGGTCGGGCGACGAGGCGCTCGGCGTCTCGTGGGAAGGCCCGGGTGTCAAGAAGGGGCCGATCCCCGCCACCGCCCTGTTTGCCCGCGGCGCGGCGAAGTAAGCACTTCGCCGGGCGGCATGGCCACGCCAGTTGCGTGGCCATGTTCTCACCATCTTCGGGGCTCAGGGCCACGCAACATCGCCCGCCGCGGCGGGCAGGCTGTGGCCATGCCACCCATGCTAAACACGTACGGTCAGGAGACCCGCCGCCCGCCCCCCGAACCGGTGCTCTCGCCCGCCCGCCCCTTCACCGCCGCCCGCCCCAGGAACGCCTCGAAGCGTTGGCAGCCATATAAGACGTTGGGCTTTTTCTGTTGTATCTGGTAACGTCGAGAGAGTACCTTGGCGGCATGGCGCCCACGGCCCGAGCCTCCGTGGGCGGCCCGGGCACGCCGGACGGCGGTGCGTTTGGTTTTGGAGGCCGCCTTGCCCCCCCGCGGCCGGCCACAAACGCAAACGGAGGTGAACACTGTGTGCCCAGAACTGCCCAAACCCCTCTGTTGGGCCATTTCATCGCTGGCATTACTGATGACCCTCGGGTGCAGCGGTACGGGACAGGGTCTCGGCTCCCATGCCGTGGGCAGGATTGAAGGGCACGAGGCCTCCCAACCCGAAAAGACGCAACTGGTTGAAGCGGTTCGTTCTATCGGCGGAACGGTGCGCTTGGATGAGTCGCGACCGGAACAGCCGGTGACCGGTGTCCGCATCCACTGTGCAATGCCGCCGGGAATGCTTGATCTCTTGGCACAGCAACGCGAGTTGCGGGACCTGGATATCGAGCGCTGGAAAATGGAGCCATCGGATATTTCTAAACTGCGCGTGCTGACGGCCCTTGTGAGGTTGAGACTGGCCAACTGTAACCTCAAGGATACGGATCTTGGATTCCTTACCGGTCTGGTCAACCTTGAGTTCCTGAATCTTGAGGGCAACACGATAAGTGACGGAGGTCTTGTCCAACTGAAGCTGCCGGCCAATCTGGAGGACCTTGACCTAACGGCCACGGGCGTGGAGGGAACAGGGCTTCGCCAACTGAAAGACAGTACTCGCTTCAGATCCCTGTTTCTGAAGTGCAACCGGCTCACGGAAGATGGGTTTAGGGTCATCGGGCAATTGTCCAGCCTTCGCGAACTCGGCCTGGGTGGGCCGATTATGCGTCCGCGTTGGGTAGCACATCTATCGTCATTGCGCAATCTGGAAACGCTTTCCCTCTCCTGGACGAGCGAACAAGAGGGCATCCTGACGGCTCTGGGAGAACACCCAAGACTGTCCTCCCTCCGTCTCGCTGCGCTTGACGGCAAGGTCTCCGATGAGGAACTGATCTCCCTGGCGAAGTACCCTTGCCTGAAGGCGCTACGCCTGCCGGGCGGAGACCTGACGGACAAAGGGCTTGGTTATCTACGCCGGGCAGAGGGCCTGCGAAGCCTTACGATTTACTGGTCAAGACACATCAGTGATGCCGGAGTACGCGAAATCCAAGCCCTGCCGCATCTGGAGGACCTGGACTTGCATGGCTGCAATATCACCCAAAGAAGCATTGAGTACCTGGCCAGAATGCCGCATTTGCAAAGGCTTGCCGTTTCAGGCACCCCGCTGGCCAAGACAGCCATTGACCAACTGCGCCGGGCGTTGCCGCATGTCGCCATAGTGGATTATATCCCGCTCAAGTAGACCTGTGTGCTGGTCCGGGGGAATTGGGTTCGCCATGTGTTACGGCGGAAAGTAGGGCGGACATTCGGGTTTTCCGGCGTCACGGGCCGCGAGATGGGGGTTACGGCGCGCAGCCCTTTCGCCGGCGGCCCTTTCGCCTTGCGGATGGGGGGGCGGGCGATTATGCTGTACCGACCGAATCAACCCGAACCCATGACAGGAGACCTGTGATGATCACGCGACGCACGTTCCTCAAGGGCACGGCCGCCGGGATCGCCGGCGCGGCCGTGGCATCGAAACTGGTGATGGCCGAGGAGGGTAAACCCGTGCCGAAGATCCGCGTGAGTTCCTGCTCGGTCGGCTTTGACGAGGCCAAGAAGGCCGGCCTCGAGGGCGTGGAGGTCGGCGTCGGCGGCGCGGCAGAGAGGCGCTCCATCGCCGACCCGTCGGTCCGCGAGCAGCACAAGGCGAAGATGAAGGAGACGGGCCTCGTCATCTCCTCGTTCATGATGGGCCTCTTGAACTCCGAGCCCCTGGCCTCCGACCCGCGCGGCCCGGCGTGGCTGGAGCAGAGCATCGAGGCCGCCAAGGACCTTCAGGCCCAGGTCATCCTCATCGCCTTCTTCGGCAAGGGGAGCTTGCTGGAAGGACGCAAGGTCAAGACGGCCGACGTCGACGTGGTGGTCGAGCGCCTGAAGGCGGCGGCGCCGAAGGCCAAGGAGGCCGGCGTCATCCTGGGCATCGAGAACACGCTCGACGCGAAGCAGAACGTGGAGATCCTGGAGCGCATCGGCAGCCCGGCCGTCCAGATCTACTACGATTGCTACAACCTGGCGGGGGAGGGCTACGACGTGCCGGCCGAAATCCGGTTCCTCAAGGACCGCATCGCCATCTTCCATTTCAAGAACGGCGGCGATTACCTCGACAACGGCAAAGTCAAGTTCGAACCGGTCGCCGAGGCCATGAAGGAGATCGGGTACAAGGGGTGGGTCGTGCTGGAGACCTCGCACCCCTCCAAGGACCGCGTGGCCGACACGAAGCGCAACGCCGACTACGTGAGGAAGCTGTTCGGCGTGACGGCGTGACATGGCCCCGAATCTATGGAGGTGATGAAATGCGTTCAATCGCTCGGTGCCTGCCGGCGCTGTTGCTCTTCTTGGCGACTGCAAACGCGGCGTGGGCCGCCGATGCGGCGGCCTCGGACGAGGGCTTCGTCTCCCTCTTCAACGGCGCCGACCTCAAGGGATGGGACGGGAACCCCGATCTCTGGTCCGTCAAGGACGGCGTCATCCACGGCGAGACCACCCTCGAGAAACCCGCCAAGGGCAACACCTTCTGCCTCTGGCGCGGGGGAACGCTCAAGAACTTCGTCCTCAAGATCAAGTTCCGCGTCCAGAACGGCAACTCCGGCGTCCAGTACCGAAGCAAGGACCTCGGCAACTGGGTCGTGGGCGGATACCAGGCCGAGGTCTGCAACGAGCAGCCTCAGGTCGGCTTCCTTTACCACGAGCGCGGCCGCGGGTCGCTCGTCAACGTCGGCGACTTCGTGGTCATCGACAAGGACGCCAAGAAGGAAGTGGTGGGCAAGGTCGCCGACAAGGACGCCCTCGTCAAGGCCGGCTACTACAAGCCGAAGGACTGGAACGAGTACACCATCATCTGCCGCGGCAACCACGTCGTGCAGATCCTGAACGGGTTCCAGACGATCGAGCTGATCGACCAGGACCCCAAGGGCCGCGCGATGGAGGGGATCCTGGCCCTCCAGATCCACGCCGGGCCGCCCATGATCGTCGAGTTCAAGGACATCCGCCTTAAGAACCTGCCGGCGAACTACGGCGAGGCGGGGCGGCTCTTCAATGGCAAGGATCTCGATGGCTGGGTCCCGTCGAGCGACGCGGTCAAGGACACGTTCAGCGCCAAGGACGGCGTGCTGGCCGATGCGGGCACGCCCGCCGGGTACCTCCGCACGACGGCCGACTACGCGAGCTACGTCCTCTCGCTCCAGTGCCGACACACGAAGCCGGGCAACGGCGGCGTCCTGCTGCGCATGACGGGCCCGGACAAGGTGTGGCCGAAATCGATCGAGTGCCAGGGCCAGTCGGGCGCGATGGGCGACGTCTGGAACATCGACAAGTTCCCGATGAAAGTGGCCGAGGACCGCACCAGCGGCCGGCACACGAAGAAGCTCCATCCGTCGAATGAGAAACCGCTGGGCGAGTGGAACCGCTACGAGATGACCCTCGACGGCGGGAACCTGGAACTCGCGGTCAACGGCCTGGTGCAGAACACCGCGGCGGAATGTCAGGAGGTCCCCGGCAAGATCTGCCTCCAGTCCGAGGGCGGCGCGATGGAGTACCGGAACCTCGTCCTCGTCCCGATCCTCAAGGGCGAGAAGTAGGCGGCCGTGGAAGGAGAAGCCTGTGGATGCCGAACTTATCGCCTTGTTGGATCCGGACCGGGAGGCCGAGACCTCCGGAAACGCTCGTCCCGAGGCGGCCCTGGCCCTGGATCGCCAGGCGGAAGCCGTCGAAATCGAAACGCCCGACGGCCCGCGCCGCCACGCCCTGAAGCCCTTGTCGGCCCTCTACGGCAAGGGGCGGTACGCCGCGCCGCCCGATCCCGAGGACAAGGGGTTCCTGCCGCTCCTCATGTGCATTGAGGATGCCATCGCGAGCCACGACCGGAATGCCCCGGACCTGACCGACGGCCAAGTGTCGCTGGCCCTCTCGCGGCTGCTCATCAAGCTGGAAGGCGACCCCGGCGACAACGACCTCGCCCGGCGCATCCAGCTCAGTCTCCGGCTGAGCCTGAGCCTGAATGACTACTCGCGCCGGGAGGTCATCTGGGCCTTGCGGCGGGTCGCCCGCTCCGTTGAACGCCACCGCCGCGATGCCGGTGTGCGCGGCTACCTGGATTTCATCCAGGAGTTTTTCCGGGGCGCATAATAGCATAGCGCTACTCCGCGCGGCCGGCTTGTCCGGCCGTGGGAGATGGGACCGTGCTTCCCCACGGCCGGACAAGCCGGCCGTGCCACACTGGCTATTGGCGCCATAGCACAATCGCCAAACAGGTTCGGGTCTTCCGATCTGCCGCGCGAAGGCAATCAACCTTCCGGCTTGAACCACCTGTCCACTACCCGTTCCAGGTCCTCGCGGCTTCTGGCCTCCTGGATGGCCACGCGGGCCGCGGCCGCGCCGCGGAGGCCGCGAGTGTACATGCGGCCGATCTGGCATATCATCCGCAGGCCGACCCCAGGGCCGTGTTGCGCGACCAGCCCCTCATAGTGCTGCATAAAGGCCCCGGCCCGCTCCTCCAGCGTGACCGGCACGTAAGTGCCCGTCTGCGCGAGCTCAATCACCTGCCGGAAGATCCACGGCGCGCCGACCGCGCCGCGGGCGAGGCTGGCCCCGGCGCAGCGGGTCTCGCGAAGCATGGCCGCGACGGCCTCGGGCGTCCGGAGGTCGCCGCTGCCGAAGACGGGCACGGGCAGAAGCTCGGCCCACTCGCGGATGACCCGCCAGTCGGCCATGCCGTGATAGGCCTGCTTGGCCGAGCGGGCGTGCAGGGTGACGGCCGCGGCGCCGGCGGCCACGGCCCCGCGCGCGAGCTCCAGCCCGCGCTCGCGGTGGTCGGCCGAGTCGGTCCAGCCGTAGCGGAGCTTGACGGTGACGGGCAGCCGCGAAGTCCGCACGGCCAACTCGACGAGCGGCACGGCCTTCTCGGGCTCCTGGAGGACCGAAGCGCCGCGTCCGCTGCCGGCGACGCGTTTGCTCGGGCAGGCGAAGTTGAGGTCGATGGCGTCGGCCACGCCGCGCTCGCGCACCAGGGCGATGGCCTCGGCCAGCGGGCCGGCGGTCTCGGGCAGAATCTGGACCGCCAGGGGCCGGTCCTCGGGCGTCGAGGCCAGGAGGTCCCCGCCCTTGCGGCGGACGTAGGCGCCGAGGAGGTCCTCGGGCGTGGCCATCTCGGTGTGGGCCAGGGCCGCGCCGAACCGCCTTGCGAGGAGGCGGAACGCCAGGTGCGTCCGGTTGTGCATTGCGGCCAGCACGAGGTTGCGGCCGAGCGCGAGGGGGCCGAGCGCGACGGGATGGATCAGATGGTCTTCGTCGGACATGACCGGACTGTAACAGGTCGATGGGGCTGCTGCAAGCGCGGCGCCGGGCGGACGAAGAATGACGAAGCCCGAAACCCGAATGACGAATGAAACGGCAATGACG
>JAPLML010000429.1 GCA_026387055.1 Planctomycetota bacterium
GACGCGGATGTACGACAGCCTCGGGGCGATGTGCCGCGGCTGGACGCGGATCTACTGCGGCGGCTTCCGCTGTCCCGGGCGCCTCCTGGTCGTCATGGTCCTGACGGCGCTGTTCACGCTGCTGCCGTTCGCCGCCCTGGCGGTCGCGGCGGCGGGGATGGCGGCAGGGGACGTTGACGGACGGACGCTGGCGGTGTTCGCGCTGTCGGCCCTGACGGTCCTCTTGGTCCTCGTGACGATGCGGCGGCTGTTTATCCTCGGCCGGGCCAACCCGTGGTACCTCGTCTTTTATCCGCTGGCCGTGGTCCTCGTCCTGTGGTTCGAGGCGGGGGCCATGATGCGGGCGCTCGGCCTGGGCCGCGTCACGTGGCGCGGCACGTCGTACAAGGGCGGGAAGGTGGTAGGGGGGGCGGGCGGCGGGTAATCCCTCAGAAGTTTCGGGTGGCATGGCCACGCGCTGTTGCGTGGCCATGCGCCCCGAAGTTCGCAGGAACATGGCCACGCAAAGGCGCGTGGCCATGCCACCCCCGAGACGGAGGCCTTACGGCGGCGGGGAATAGGCGCGTGCGAAACGCGGCAGGTATTCGTATAATAGTATGCTAGGCCAGAGGGGCAAAGGAGGCCGACCATGAAACGGACGCTCCTGGCAGCGCTGGGACTTGTGGTGGCGATGGCGGGGCTGGCGCTGGCCCTGCCGGCCAAGGATTCCCCGGTCGCCGGACCCGAGTCGGCAGCCGTCTTGCCGAAGGCCAACGAGACGGTCAAGGACGCCTCTGCGAAACCTGCCGCCGATCCCGCGGCCGCGCGCAAGGCCCGCGAGGAGGCCGCCCGCCAGCAACAGGATTTCGCCCGCACCCGCCGGACCCTGACGACGGGCAGGCCCCGCCTCGCCTTCGAGAACGTGGCGATCAAGGACGTCCTGAACTACCTCGCGTCGATGGGCAGGTTCTCGATCGTCTACGACCAGGCCCTCGAGGAAGCGGGGATGGACCTAGCGGCCCGGACCGTGTCGATCCACGCGTCAGGAATGAAATATGAAGATGCCATCAACCTGATCCTGCCGCGCGAGTGCGGCTACCGCATCGGGCCGGGGTACGTCCTGGTGACCACGCTCGAGAAGTCCTACCTGCCGCTCCGCACGGGCATCTACAGCGTCGAGTTGGCGATGGCCGAGATCCCGAATTTCACGGATGCGCCGCGGTTCGAGATATCGAGCGTGACGCAGGCGGCCAGCTCGGCCGCCGGCGGGGGAGGCGGAGGGGTCGGCGAGCTCTTCGGCGCCACCAAGACGCAGACCGAGGACCCCGGCCGCGCGACCCCCGAAAAGATCATCGAGATGGTCAAGAAGTTCGTGAAGAACGCGAACGACCGCCGCATCGCCCCGTGGGACGACGAGGGCGGCCCCGCCACGATCCAGTATCTCGGCGGCAAGCTCGTCGTGTCGCAGACCGACCACGGCCACCGCGCCGTCGCGAAGTTGCTGGCCTCGATAGAATAGCGGCGGGAACGGGGGTGGAATAAGGATTACGTTCACAACGGCGTAATGGCTCAAAGACCTGCGAGCACGTAGGCCGGGGCAACGGTCGCCGCGGCGACCACTTCGACGCGGGCGCGTAAATCGGGATGGTCGCCGCGGCGACCCTACATCCGGCGGCCGTTGGCCTCGTACGGCGCCATAGGGAACCCCCTGATCATTGTCCGGTGAAAAGAGATGAATGAAGACACAACACGACTAATCGATGCGGCAAGGTCCGTATGCGGGGAGTTCCAGATGGGGAAGAAGTTCTCTGCCGGCTCCGTGGGGGCCGCCATCCGGACGGCAGGGGGCAACGTATACACCGGCCTCTGCATCGATCTGGCGTGTGGACTTGGCTTCTGCGCGGAAGTTGCCGCCGTTGCCGAGATGCTGAAGCACAGGGAAACCCACATCGCCGCCGTCGTGGCAGTCTCCGAGGACCGGATTCTGCCGCCCTGCGGCCGTTGCCGGGAGATGATGGCGCAGGTGGATGACCGGAATTTCGACTCCCGCGTCATCGTTGGGGAGGACCAGGAAGTCTCCCTCCGGGACCTTCTCCCCGATCACTGGCTGACGGGGAAATAGAAGCCAGGATGCCGGGGCGTTGCCCCGGCCTACACCTGTCATGCGTGAAGTGATGGGTGCCACGGCCCGCCGCGGCGGGCCGTGTTCTCCCCGCGCTCGCAGTGCACGGGTTGGCAAGTCGAAGAACCGCCGTGGCGGGCAACCCGTGGCACGTCACGGCATGGATCGTCGCCGTATGCGGCGACGGCTAAACGCTACTTCAGCGTCGAGAAGCCTGTAGGCCGGGGCGCAGCCCCGGCACGGTTTCGGTCGCCGCGGCGACCCAGGATGCCGGGGCGTTGCCCCGGCCTACCCCTTCAGCGTCGAGAAGTAGCAGGCGAGGTTGGTGGCGACGGCGGCGGCGTCATCCGCCTTGTAGCCCTTGCACTTGTAGGCCTCCAGACCGGAGAGGCTGAAGACCACGTCGAGCGGGCTGTACACGCCGATCATCTTGTCGCCCTGGTAGACGCCGAACAAGTCGGCGCACTGGCGGCCGAGCCGCTGAACCCGTAGCGACTGGCGGAACTCGACGCCGGTGGCCAGGTTGTAGCCGACCGCGCCGCCGTCCATCTTGCCGCTCATCAGGGGATGCGTGGCAGGCAGGATCTTCAAGTCCCACTTCATATCGGCGGCCAGTTGCTTCAGGGACTGATCGAACGCCGCCGCGCCGGTCACCGCCTCGAACCACAGGAACCCGCCCTTGGCCACGTAGGCCTTCAAGGCTTCCCTCTCTTCGGGCTTCAAGACGAGGGCGCTTGAGCCGCCGATGTACGCGACGTCGGTGCCCGAGAGGTTCGCCAGGGTCACGCCGTTCGAGTTGACGGGCGACGCCGAGTTCTCCTTGACGTCGAGCGTCAGGCCGGCGCGAGACTTGACGGCGCCGGCCAGCTTCTTCAGGCCGCCGTAGTTGGCGCCGGCCTCCCAGTTGCCGCCGTGCTGGACGCGGGCGATGCGGAGGGTCTGCTTCGCGCCGCCTTTGACGGGCGTCTTGTAGCGGTCGGTCTTGGGAGGCGCGCGGCCGGCCAGTTTCGCCCGCAGGGGCGCGCCGTCGGTGGCGTAGGTGTACAGGTTGATCCCCCAGTTGAAGAGGTAGCCCCTGGCGGCGACGGACCGGAGCTGCCAGTAGCACGAGACGTCGTCCATGGCGTAGAAGACGCAGGTCCGCACGCCGTCGTCGACGCCGAGGATCTCGGGCCGCTGCTTCAGCAGGTACGGATCGGTGTAGGTGCCGTGTTCCGGCCCGATGGTTTTCAGGGGCCACTCGGGCCAGACTTCCCTGGCGAAGCCGGCGAACCACTTGCGGACGGCCGGGTTGCCGCAGGACGCCTCGAAGAGGATGGTGCCGCCGGTGTCGGTGAACTCGCGGAGCTTCTTCTTGTCGGCCTCCGACATCTTGGGCGGGGTCTCGGCGGTGATGTAGAGGACGGGGGCGTCGTGGAGTTCTTCGAGGGGCGCCTTGCCGAGCTCCACGATCTGCCAGTGGAACTGCTGCTCCTTGGTGCGTTCGATGTAGGTGGTCAGGTTGGCGATATCGCGGCGATGGTTGTTCCACTCGCCGTCGAATCTCAGCTTGTTGAAGAGGATCGGGGCCCGGCCCTTGTAGAGGAACAGGAGGGCGAAACAGGTGTCGTCGAGGGTGCCCCAGTGGCCGTCGTGCTGGGCCTTGAGGACGACGTCCGCGCCTTCGCGGTACCAGTTGTGGGTGCCGAAGTACTTGTAGCCGGCGGCGATGCCGACCCGCTCGACGCAGTAGAGCCAGTAGAGGGCGCGGTTGTCGCCTTTGTCCTTGCCGGGGTTGTCGGCGGTGGTGAAGTGCTTGC
>JAPLML010000350.1 GCA_026387055.1 Planctomycetota bacterium
GGTTACCTTCCAGACGCCGTCGCGCCCCGGCCCGCGCCACTGCGGCCAATCGTCGGCGAGCGCCGCACAGGCCCAGCCGAGCACGACGGCCAGCATCCAGAGCTTGCTGATCATGCCGCTCTCCAACCGCACGCCTCCTGATATCCCGCCGCCGGCTGCCGGCTTGCTAAGGGGTAGTGGCCCGCATCTCCATCGCCGTCTCGAACATCGCCCGCACGTTCGCCCACGGAAAGCCGGGGTCCACCTCGAAGTATAGCCACGAGCCGCCCGAAAGACAGTCGAACTCCTCGACGAGCCGGCGGATGTACTCGCGCACCTGGCGGGGCGTGCCTCGCTGCATGAGCTCGCCGCGGTCGGGATGGAGCTGCACGGCCAGCCCCAGCTCGCGGCAGCGGCGGGCGAGGCGGCGATGGTCGAACAGCGGGAGCTGCGGCCAGAGCGCGCGGGCGCCCACGTCCCGCAGATCCTCCAGGAACGGCTCGATCTGCCCGCACGAATGAAAGAAGACCCTCTTTCCGGCGCGAAGGATCGGCTCGAAGAGCGCCCGGTAGCGGGGCCTGAAGAACCGCCGCCACACCTCCGGCGCCAGGAGCGGCGCCCGCTGCGTGCCGAAATCATCCCCCGCCATGACCGCGTCGACGCCGACGGCCAAGGCGTTGGCCGCCACGGCGGACCCGTACTCCACCAGACGGTCGGCCAGGCGGTTGATCTCGGGCGTGTCGAGGGTGATGTCGACCAGCACGTCCTCGAACGGCCGGAGGGACTGCATCTTCTCGAAAAGGCTGAGCCACCCGCCCACGTGGTAGTACCTTTGGCGGTGCGCCTCTCCGGCGGCCGCGACCTTGGCCAGTTCCGCGCCCGCGAGCGGAGCGACCGGCGGCAGCCGGTAGCCGTCCAGCTTCGACATATCGGCGAGCGGGTATCCGATGCGATGGCCCCAGACGCCGTAGAGGCGGAACTCCCAGGCCGTGCCCCACTCGTCGGTCTCGAACTTGTGGTACCGCCCGTCGGCGCCGAAATCCTCCCGGGGCACGTCCGGCACGCTCAAGTGACTCAGATCGTCAAAGTCGTGCCCGCACCGGCGCATGAGGTCGATGAGCTTCTCGCCGTGCTCGAAGAGGCCCCCCGGCGAAGGGTGAAGCTGGAGCGGGACCACGTCGACCGGCCGGAAGTCCAGCGCCGCCTGCACGCGATCCCGGGGAAGCATCGGCCTGCCCTCCTCAACGGTGCCGGGCCGCCGTGATACCGTGTGAGAAGCACAAATGCAAATGCTAACTCGACACGCAGCCGCAAAGCCACGGCGTTGCCACAGCCTGCACGTCTGGCGGAGCAGAGCCGCGCACGGTACAATCGGGTCCGGCAAGCAACCGAAGGAGACCTGCATGAAAGCCGCGCGGTTCGCTCTGATCATCGCCCTGCTCGTCCTGACGGTCCCCGACTTCGGCCGGCGGTGCGCCTGCGCCGAGGAGAGCGGGCAGACCGTCATCATGGACATGGACAGCGCCCGCCACCAGCCGCTGCCCTTCGGCAAGGACAAGACGCCGGCCGGCACCGTGGAGGTCGTGGACGGCAAGTTCGGCAAGGCCTGCAAGCTCACGTTCGCGGCCGGGGCCCAGGGCGGGTTCTTCAGCGCCCGCGTCGCCGCCACGCCCGAATGGGACACGGCGGCGGGGATCAGCTTCTGGGTCAAGGGCGACGGCTCGCAGAGCTGGGGCGGCCTGGAGATGATCGACGGCGACGACTTCTCGGCCCGCTACGCCTACTGCTTTCCCATCGATTCGGCCGAGTGGCGCAAGATCACGATCCCGTGGTGCGATCTCCTGCCCGAACACGCCCAGGCGAAGTTCGTCGGCGCGAAGGACGGCTACCCGCCGTCGAAGTTCCGCAACCTGTGGTTCGGCAAATGGTGGTACTGGCGCGAGTACCCGGCCCACTCCTTCACGATCGACCAGATCGCGCTGGAGCGCGAGATCGCCGTCGATGCGACGGACTACACGCCGCCGGCGCCGGGGCTCCCCAGGTTGCTCGCGAAGCTGAAGGCCCGGAAGCCCGTAACCATCGTCACGATGGGCGACTCGCTGAGCGACAAGCGGCACTGGGCCAACCGGCAGGTGCTGTGGTCGGAGCTCCTTGCCGCAGAGCTCAAGAAGACGTTCGGCAGCGAGGTCCGCCTCGTCAACGTGGCGCTCGGCGGCACGGAGTTGCGGGCGAACCTCGTCCTCATGCCGCGCTGGCTCAAGGAGACGCCGGAGCCCGACCTCGTGACCGTCTGGTTCGGCTACAACGATTGGTCTTCCGGCATGCGAGGGCCGGCGTTCCAGGAGACGCTTCGCGCGGCGGTAGACCGCCTCCGCCGCCTGACGCGCGGCAGAAGCGAGGTGCTCCTGATAACCTCCTGCCCCTCGATGGAGCGTTGGGACGCCATGGAAGAGTTCGCCGCGGCGGCGCGGGCCGTCGCCGCCGAGAGGAAGACGGGCCTCGCCGACGTCGCCGCCGCGTTTCACGAGCGCGGCCTCCAGGTCGACGCCCGCCCGACGCTCTACTGCGACGACAAGACCCACCTGGGCGGTCCGGGGCATCTGCTGGCGTGCCAAACTGTGCTGAAAGCCATTACCGAAGCGCCCGCCGGGGCCGGCAAGAGATAGGCGTGGTTCTGGACAACGAAGATGGGCCGCTCGTCCTTGGCTGCCACGACCGGCTCGCCTGTGTTCCGCGCGGCCGCTGTGAGGGTGCCACAGGCTGCCGGCCTGGCATGTGTTGAGCGAGTGTGCCATTGTCCTGATAGCAGTTGTGGCACGGCCGGCTTGTCCGGCCGTGGGAGAGCGCCGGCCACATTCCCCACGGCCGGACAAGCCGGCCGTGCCACACCTGCCGGAGTACGCTAAACACGTACCCGGCCTGTGGAGTCTCGGAGGGCGCCCGTCGAGGGCCTCTGGGCGAGCGACCGGAGGGACGCCGGCGCCGCCCTGCCCGGCCCGCTCAGCGCGCCTCGGCGTCCGGCGGGGCATCACTTATCACGATTCTATAATACTTCCCCGTGTGGAGCTCGCGGCCCTGCCTGGCCGCCTCGGCGGCGCGCCGCAGCCACTCCTCGCGGCCGAGCGTCTTGTACTCCTCCGCCCGCCGCATCATCCCGGCGTCGGCCTTGACCCGCTCGCAGGGAAACTCCGCGCACTCGAAACACACGTCGACCTGGTGCCGGCGGCAGCAGTCCCGGACGCAGTTCGGCGGCCCGCTGCTCCCGCCCTTGCAGCAGTCCTGGCAGACGAGCCACGCGTCATCGCGGCGGAAGAACTCCAGGCCCTTGCGGAATTCGCCGTAGTCGAACTCCTTGGCCGCCTCGACCATCCAGTACTGGAAGCCGTGGGCATCGGCGATCTCGGCCATCAGGGCGGCGGGCCTCAGCGTCACCCACTCGGTTACAGGGGTGGCACGGCCACGCGCTGTTGCGTGGCCGTGCATGGTCACGTGGGGGGCAAGCACGGCCACGCAACGGCGCGTGACCGTGCCACCCACGCTAAACACGTACCGCCGATGTTGGCGTGGGCGTGGTTCACAAGCCCCCGGCACCGCCGGGGGAATGGCATCGCCGAGGGCTTCTCCCCACGCGGTGCGTGGGGCTTGTGCACCACGCCGTTTCTTGTACGACGGCGCTAACTCGCTGATTGGTGCGTGGCGTGTCATCGCTTGGCGGGCGGAGGCGGCGATGGTGGTGGGCGTCCTCCAGATGCGGCTCCTGGTGCGCGAGGCGCAGACCCTCAAGGACAAGCGCCACGTCATCAAGGGCCTGCGCGAGCGGCTCCGCCACGAGTTCAACGCGCCGCTTAACGACATCATCGCCGCGTATCCCGCCCACCTCCACACCAACATCGGAGACCCCGCCATGCGCGGCCTCGGACTCGGCGGCCACATGATGCGCGCCCTCCTCGACTACCTCCGCCAAAACGGAGTCAAGGGCGTCCACCTCGG
>JAPLML010000045.1 GCA_026387055.1 Planctomycetota bacterium
CCGGTGGCGGTTCCTGGCCTCGGGCCTGAAGTCCCTGCCCTCCCCCGCCCAGATCGTGTGCCGCACGCTCACGCTGCCGAAGGCGTTCCGCAATGCGGCCGTGAGCGACGTCCGCTTCTCGCGCAAGGTGGTCGGCACCGACCGGTCGGTCCGCATCGATGTGACCGTGACCAACACGGGCACGACGCCGCTGGAATCGCTCATCGTCGAGCTCTCGGTCGACGGCGCGAGCGTGGCCCGCCAGGACGCCGGCCAGATGCTCCCCAACGCGGCGGAGACGGTGCGGTTCGATCACCGCTTCGAGAAGCCCGGCCCGCACGTCGTCTCGGCCCAGGTCCTCAGCGAAGACGAGATGCCGAACGATAACACGGCGGTGCGCGTCCTGCCGGTGATCGACACGCTGCCGGTGCTGATCGTCGAGGGCGACCCATCGACGCGGCCGCTCGACGGCGCCGCTTCTTTCATCGAGATCGCCCTGACGCCGACGGAGGATGAGGACGAGGCGAAGCTCGCGCCGAAGACGCCCCCCAAGCCGGGCGAGAAGCCGGCGCCGGCCGAGTCCGAGATCGGCGCCCTCGTGGAGCCCACCGTTGTGGCGGCGACCAATATCCAGTCGGTCGCCGATTTCGCGAAGTACAACCTGGTGGTCCTTGCGAACGTTCCGCAATTGCCCCAGGCCACGGCGTCCAGGCTGGTCAAGTATGTCCAGGACGGCGGGGGCCTGTTGATCGCCCCGGGCGACAAGGTCCTGCCGACCTTCTACAACGCCTGGACCAGCGAGGGCGGCCAGGCGTTCGTGCCGGCGGCGCTCACGAGCCGCAAGGCGATGGCCGACTCGCCGGCCCACTTGGGCATCAAGACCTTCAGCCACCCGTCGCTCGAACTGATGAAGGAAGCGACGCAGTCCGACGCCGACCGCGCCGTCGTCTCGGCCTTCTGGGCCCTCGACGTGGATCCGAAGGACCGGGCGGTGCGGGCGGGCGGCCTGTTCGACACGGGCGAACCCCTGCTCGTCGAGCGCCAGGTCGGCAAGGGGTACGTGCTGATGACGGCCATGTCGCTCGACCGGCGCGACTCGAACCTTCCGTCGCTCAAGTGCTTCGTGCCGCTGGTGCACGAGCTGGCCTACTACCTCGCGGCCCCGGCGCTGGCGCAGATGAACGTGCGGCCGGGGGCGGAGTTCGTGATGGAGCTGCCGGCGCGGACGATCGAGGCGGCCCGCCGGACCGCCGAGTACGCCCGCCTGACGGGCGAGGTGGTCACGCCGACGGGCCGGCGCCTCGCGGCGGCGCTCGCCGCCGCGGCCAACGGCCTTCGCGTCAACTTCGCCGGCACCTACGAGCCGGGCCTGTACCGGCTGACCTTGCCGGCGGCGCTCCGCCAGCAGTTTGCGATGCCCGTGGATCCCAAGGGCGTCCCGTTCGCGGTCGTCGATGACGCCGAGGAAGGGCGCCTGGCGGCGCTCACGTCCGCCGACCTCGAGGCCATCGGCAAGCAGGTGGACTTCTTCGAGGCCAGGAGCACCAACGACATGTTGAAGGTGGTGACGGGGCAGGTGCCTGGCGAAGAATTATGGAAATATCTGGCCATCGCGCTCCTGGTGGGCCTGCTGGCGGAGATCGGCCTGACGCGATGGATCGCCATGCAGCGCCGCATGCACGTCGTGGAGACGGTGGCGTTCGGCCCCGAGGCCGTGGACGTCAAGACGTTCCGCGAGCGGGCCAGACGCCTGCTGGAAGCACCGAGCCACCAGCCCGAAGGGGCGTCGAAGCTATGACCCCAGCCATGGAACCTCAACACTACGTCTTCCCCGCGTCCGTGCCGACGGCGCTGGTCTACCTGCTGGCGCTCCTGGCCATCGGCGCGTGGGTGGCGTCGCACCTCGTCTCGCGCCGCTTCGGCGGGCGGATGCGGGCGATCCTGTTCGTCATCCGCTGGGGCGTCGGGTTCCTGGCGATGCTGGCGGTCTCGCAGGCGCTTCAGCGGGGCCTGGTGCTGGCGACGAACTGGCCCATCTGGCCGATCGCCCTGGTGGGGTCGCTGGCGGTGGAAATCGTCCTGGGCTTCTATGCGCTCGAGCGGCGGACGATCACGCGGGCGCCGGGCCTCGCGCTGGCGATCCTGCGCGTGGCGATCGTGGCGCTGGTGGTCGTGATGCTCGCCCAGCCGGTGCGGACGTGGACCCTCGACAAGACCCTTCCGCGATACGTGGCGGTGCTGCTGGACACGTCGGCCTCGATGTACGTGCCCGACACGCAGATCGGCCCTTCCGAGAAGATCCGCCTGGCCGAGACGTTCGGGGTTGAGGGCGCGCGCCGCCCGTACGCGCTCGACGCGGCGGCGGAGGATCTCGAGAGAACCCGGCAGGAACTATCCGCCCAGGGCGAGTGGCTGGCCTCGCTGGCCACGGCCGACCCGGAGGCCCGCCGCAAGCAGCTCGACGCCCGGCGCGAGGCCATCTCGGCCGCCCTCGTCGCCGCCGACAAGAAGGCGGCGGAAGTGGCGGCCACCATCGGCAAGCCCGCCGACGGCGCGCTCAAGCTCGACTCGAAGGTCCGCGACACGCTCTCCGACGCGCGGAAGAAGCTGACCGGCACGATCCACGACCGCCTGCAGGAAGCGATCGCCCTGGCGAGCCGCGAGAACGCCCGCAACCTGGAAGGCCAGCACGGACGCCTGCTCCAGGCCATCCGCCAAGCCGCCGTGGACCTCGCCGACGTGGCGGCGAAGGCGTCGGCCATGAGCCAGGCCCTCGACGAGGCGGCGTATGCGGCGCTGGCGCCGGAGCAGCGGGCCAAGGTCGACACGGCCGCCGCCAAGAAACGGCTGGCGGTGGCCCGCGACGTCCTGCTGCGGAAGCCCGGCGGCGCGGCCGCGGAGGGCCAGAAGGCCGAGCCCGGCCCCAGCCTCCTCGACAAGCTCCAGAAGAGCTGGTCGGTCAGGCTGTACACGTTTGACTCCGTCCCGGCCGCGGTGGATCTCAAGGCCTATGCCGATGCATACAAGCCCGGCGCGCCGGTGCCCGGCGATGCCGCCACCCTCCCGCCCGCGCAGCAGCAGACGGACCTGACGGCCGCCTTCGAGAAGGTCATGGCCGAGATGACCGGCCGGCAGCTCTCCGGCGTCCTCCTCCTGACCGACGGCCGCCACAACGCCACCCGGAGCGTCGAGCCGCTCATCCGCACCTTGAGCATCAACCAGGTGCCCGTCTCGTCGGTCGTGGTGGGCGGCGACAAGCCCCCCGTCGACGCGGGCATCCTCTCGGTCGAGGCCCCCGAGGCGGTCGCGGTGCGCGACAGGATGCTCGTCAACGTCCAGGTGAAGCTCGACGGCCTGGCGGGCAAGGAAGCGAAGGTCGCCCTGATGGACGGCGAGAAGGTCGTCGACAGCCAGACCGTGCGCGTGCCGACCGACGCGTACCGCGCGCGGGTGCAGCTCGCCGACGAGCCGAGCGCCACCGGCCTCCACCACTACGCCGTCGACGTGCAGAAGTTCCAGGGCGAGGTCCTCGCCACCAACAACCAGTACCCCCTGACCGTCAGCGTCTCCGACGAGCGGACGAAGCTCCTGGTGATCGACGGGCGGCCGCGGTGGGAGTTCCGGTACCTCAAGAACCTCTTCGCCAGCCGCGACAAGACCGTCCGCCTCCAGTACGTGCTGCTGGAGCCGGACCGGATTGAGGGCGTCCCCCCGGCGCCGAAGATCGAGGCGTCGGCCTCGCGCCCCATCGACGAGGTTGAGGCGTCGGCCCTGCCGAAGGACGAGATCGAGTGGATGAAGTTCGACGTCATCCTCCTCGGCGACGTGGGGCCGAAGTACCTCACCGAGGAGACCCTGCGCATCCTTCGCAAGTTCGTGGCCGACCGCGGCGGGACGCTCATCGTGGTCGCCGGCCCCAGCTACATGCCGCACTACTTCGGCGACTCCCCCCTGGCCGATCTGCTGCCCATCACCTTCAAAAAGGCCGAGCAGCCCATCATGACCGGGCCGGAGAAGAGCTTCCGCCTCGTGCTCACCAGTGAAGGCCGCGAGAGCGTTATCATGAAGCAGAAGGTCGACCCCGACGAAAACGCGGCGGTCTGGGACGACGTGCCCGACATCTACTGGCGCCACCCGATTCTTCAGACGAAGGAGGGGGCGACGGTGCTGGCCTACGCCCTG
>JAPLML010000220.1 GCA_026387055.1 Planctomycetota bacterium
GATGACCTCGGCGCCGAACCGGGCGATGTCGTAGCGGCTGGTGAGGCTCGTCGCCATCTCCACATAGCAACATGATAGACCGAAGTTGAACGGCCAGATCGAGTTCCGGCGGCTCCAGGCCACGAGGTCCCGGAGGCGCGCGAGGAGGACGCTCCGGCCGACGGCCCCGGCGGCCGGAGCGCCGGCACCGCCCGTATCCGGCGCGGTGTGTTGGTCGAACGTCGCCACGATGGCGTCAGCCTTTCACGCTAAGACATGCGCCCGGCCCGCCACGCCCACCAAGGTGGGCGGCTGACCAGGCACATCGCCCTCACGCCAGCCGGCTCGGGCGGCCGCGGCCCTTGGGCGGACCCCAGTCGAGGGCGCCCGCCCGCCACAGGTACGCCAGGGCCGCCGCCAGGACGGCTACGAAGATCACCACCGCCGCATACCCGGCCCAGCCCGACTCGCGCGCCGCGATGGCCCACGCGAACAGGAACACGGCTTCCAGGTCGAAGATCACGAAGAGCATCGCGACCAGGTAGAAGTCGGCGGAGAGGCGGAGGCGGGCGGAACCCGTGGACACCACGCCCGACTCGTACGGGAGGCCGGTGGCGCGCTGGCGGTGGCGCTCGCCCAGGACCCAGGAAAAGGCGATCATCCCGGCGGCCGTCGCGACCACCAGGGCAACGTAGACAAGAAGCGGCCACACGGTGGCCGGCCCTGCTTCTGCCGCCTCCAAAGGCATCCCCCTTCTCAGGAAGATGGTCCGGTTATCGTGGTCCGACCACTCCAAACCCCATTATAGGGTCCGCCCTCGAAAGCGGGGAAAAAATGACCGCCGCCCCCCGCCACCCTTTACAATCAAGGTGGAGCAGGCTGGCGCGCTGTTGCCGCGGCCCGCGTTGTGTTTCGAGCCCGCCGCGGAAGCGGCGGGAGACGCCGAACGGGGAATCTCCCGCCGCTGCCGCGGCGGGCTCGGCACGCCGCCAGGGGGATGCCGCCATGCCTTCGCCGTCACGGGACCAGGCGGAGCACGCTCGCCTCGACGAAGATCGACGGCGAGAGAAGAACTGGAAACGCTGGGGGCCGTACCTCCCCGAGCGCCAGTGGGGGACCGTCCGCGAGGACTACTCGCCGGATGGCGACCCGTGGCGCTACTTCCCGCACGATCATGCCCGCCGCCGCGCGTACCGCTGGGGCGAGGACGGCCTCCTGGGGATCACCGACCGCGAGTGCCGCCTGTGCTTCGCGCCGGCCCTCTGGAACGGGCGCGACCCGATCCTCAAGGAGCGCCTCTTCGGCCTCACGAACCCCGAGGGGAACCACGGCGAGGACGTAAAGGAGTATTATTTCTATATTGATTCGACCCCGACGCACTCCTACCTGAAGGCGCTCTACAAGTATCCGCAGGCGGCGTACCCGTACGCGCGGCTGGTGGCCGAGAACGCCCGGCGCGGGAAGGCCGACCCGGAGCTGGAGCTCCTCGACACGGGCGTCTTCCGCGGCCGCCGCTACTTCGACGTCTTCGCGGAGTACGCGAAAGGATCGCCCAACGACATCGCCATCCGCCTGACGGTGGCGAACCGCGGGCCGCAGGCGGCGCCGCTCGACGTGCTGGCGACCCTCTGGTTCCGCAACACCTGGACGAGCGGAAGCCCGTACGAGGACTGGGGGAAGCCGACGCTTGCCGCGGCGGGCGAGGCGGCGATTCTAGCCGATCACGCCACGCTGGGCGAGTTCCGCCTCGTCGCGGGGCCGGGGCCCGACGGCAGGCCGCCGACGCTCCT
>JAPLML010000305.1 GCA_026387055.1 Planctomycetota bacterium
CATCGCCAACCCGCACCAGGGCAAGTTCCGGGCCGAGGTCAGCCGCTACCTCTCGAACTCGAAGTACACCGGCAACAGTGCGAAGGCGTGGTACCTGCTGGCCGATCCGGCGGACCTGCCGGTCATCGAGGTCGCGTTCCTCAACGGCCAGGAGTCGCCGACCATCGAGACGGCGGAGGCCGACTTCAACGTCCTCGGCGTCCAGATGAGGGGATTCCATGACTTCGGCGTCGCCCTCCAGGATTACCGCGGCGGCGTAAAGGCCAAGGGCGAGGCGTGAGCCTAGAAACGCCCGCTTGGACGGGCGGATAGGAACCGGGCAAACACAAGACCGTCAAGGAGGTTTCACATGGCTCAGAATTTTCAGGCGGCGTTCGTGGAGGTCGGCGAGAACATCGACTATACGCCCGTGGCGGCTGTGGCGGCCGGCCAGGTCGTCGTGCAGGGCTCGATGATCGGCGTGGCCAAGACCCCCATCGCGGCGGGCGCCCTCGGGGCCCTCGCGGTGAGGGGCATCTTTGATGTCGTTAAGGCCAACGAGCAGCAGACGCTCGGGGCGGCCCTCTACTGGGACGCCGACGGCGACCCCTACGGGGGCACGGCCGGCACGGGCTGCGCGACCACCACGGCCGGCGGCAACACCTTCAGCGGGTTCGCCCAGGCGGCCGCCGGCGCCACGGACGAGACGGTCCGCGTCCTCTGGAGCGGGCCGGTCGCGCTCACCAACACCGTCCACAACGCCTTGACGGCCGAACTGGCCGACCCGGGCAACGGTGGCGCCATCCCGGTGACCGACTCGGGCCACTGCGACCTCGTGACCACCGGCGCCCAGACGCGAACCCTGGCCGCCCCGACGTACCTGGGGCAGTTGCTGCTCGTGTCCCTCAAGACGGACGGCGGCAACTGCGTCGTCACCTGCGCAACCACGATCAACCAGACGGGCAACAACACGATCACCTTCGACGACGCCGGCGACGCGGTCCTGCTCGCGGCGAAAGCCAACGGGGCGAACAAGCGGTGGTCGGTGGTCTCCAACGACGGCGCCGCGCTCTCGACGGTGTAAGGCGGGGGATATGGCCGACCTGCTCCAACAGGGCGCCGCTTGGCTTGAGGACATGCGGCACAAGCATGCCTCGCGGCCGGTGACGTACCAGCGGGGCGCCGCCAGCGTGGCCTTGAGCGCCACGGTCGGCCGGAGTGTGTTCCAGGTGGTCACGGCCGACGGGGTGGTCGAGACGGTCGAGCGGCGCGATTACCTGATCCGGGCGGCCGACCTGGTGCTGGGCGGCGCCCTCACGACGCCGGCGGTCGGTGACAGGATCCGGGAGACGATCGGCGCGAAGGTCGAGGTGTACGAGGTCATGGGGGCGGGGTCCGAGAAGCACTTCCGCAAGTCGGACCCGGACGGCCTGACGCTGCGGGTCCACACGGCCCGCGTGGACACGGAGGCGGGAACATGACGCCAAACGAAGTGACGGAGCCGCTGGAGCCCTGGGTGGAGCGGGTGATTGACCGGGCGCTTCTGAAGCACGAGCGGCGCTGCGTCGAGCAGGGGCTGGGCCGGCGCCTGCGCGTGGTCGAGGTTCGCATCGCCTGGCTCGTCGGCTACATGGTCGGCAGCGGCCTCCTGGGCGGCGCCGCGGGGGCGATGGTGTACCGGGCGTTCGGAGGCTGAGATGGCGGTGCTCGCGGACATCGCGGAGGCGGTGGTGGCGACCTTGAACGGCGACGAGGTCAGGGTCCGCGCCGCGGCGCTGGGTTTTGCGTTCACGGCTGCGCGCTCGTACCGCCCGCTCTTCGACCGCGAGGAGATGAAGGACGTCCATGTGACCGTCGTGCCGAACGGCTTCACGGTCGAGGCGCTCGACCGCCGCCACAGCCAGGGCGATTACACGGTCGAGGTCGCGGTCCAGCAGGCGCCCGAGCCGCTGGAGCCGGCGATGGATGCCCTCATGGGTCTCGTGGAGGAGGTTGCCGCGTTCTTCGCGCTGCGGCGCCTGGGGATGTACCCCCAGGCGATGTGCGTACGGGCGGCGCTGGCGGCGGGGTGCGAGCGCGGCTACGCGCCGGAACACATCGACCAGCTCAGGCAGTTCACGAGCGTCCTGGCGCTCACGTTCCGTGTCGCGGGATAGGAAGCCATGAATAACGTCATCATGCGAATCGTGACGGTGACCGGCAACTACCAGCCGCTCGTGGCGGCAAGCCTCGTGGCGGGCACGGTGACCATCTCCTGCCCGCCGACGAACGCCGCGGTCGTGTACTTCAAAGGTGACGATGGCTCGGACGTCCCGTGGGTAGCCACCGAGTGGCACGACTTCAGGGGTGTGGACCTCAAAGACTTCCAGATCAAGGGCTCGCCCGGCGACATCGTTACCCTCGTGGGGGGGACCGGCTGATGGGTTACCGCGCGATATCCATTCCGCCCCTGTGGACCCGGCAAGAGAAGCAGCTCTGCAAGAACCCGGTGCTGACGACCGTGTCGCCCGTCGGTATGCCCTCGCCAACGCTCGACGCCACCGTCAGCAATGGCGACGATGCAGACGGTCCCTGGCTGAACCACGCGACCGGCGCGACGAGCGGCAACAAGAGCGGCGTCTACGGCGCCAGCTTCACCGCGTGCCGCCGCGACTGGCTTACAGAGTTCATCGCCACCGTGAAGCTGGTGGAGGTGGCGGACGTGCGGCTGTGGGTGGGCCTCCTGTCCGGCTCGGCGTACGAATCCTCCAGCACGCCTAACATTCACGCGGCGGCTTTCCGGTACGCGACCGATGTGGACGGAACGGCGTTCTGGCGCTGTGTCACCATCGCGGGCACGGGGGCGGCCGCCGAAGTCACCGTTACCAACGTACCGGCCGTCGCGGGCGTGAAG
>JAPLML010000735.1 GCA_026387055.1 Planctomycetota bacterium
TGTTCACGCACCTCACAGCCACTGCCGGATCTTGTCCTGGTATTTGTTGTAGATGAAACCGAGCGCCAGCAGAACCACGCCCAGGGCCATGAAGCTTAGGATGCGGTAAATCGTTTCCAGCTTCCACACGTCGAGGAGAAACACGCGGCCGATGGCGCAGGCCAGAATGCCCAGCCCCAGCCAGCGGTGCATCCGCTCGCGCAACAGAAATCCGGCGGCGAGCGTAACCGTGCCGGGTGACATGCCCCAGCCTGCCCGCCGTGGCGGATGCGGTCTCGGCATGCCAACAACACGCGCCCAGCAAGCTGGGCGGCTAAATGGCCCGATAGGGCACACCGGCTTCAAAAACGCTCGCCCGGCAAGCCGGGTGGCGGAATGGGCTTGTCGCCCGACAATCGATGCCTACCGCCCCAACTGGCCTTTGACGAACGGCATCAGGCCGCCGGCGGCGATGATGGCCTGGATCTCCTCGGTGAACGGCGGGAAAGCGAACGTGCGGCCGGTGGCGAGGTTCGTCAGCCGGCCCCTCGCCAGGTCGATCTCCAGTTCGTGTCCGGCCCTCGCGTCGTCGACGGCCTCGGGGCAGGTGACGATCGGCAGGCCGATGTTGATGGCGTTGCGGAAGAAGATGCGGGCGAAACTCTTGGCCACAACGCAGGCCACGCCCGCCGCCTTGAGGGCGATGGGGGCGTGCTCGCGGCTGGAGCCGCAGCCGAAGTTGTCGCCCGCCACGAGGAGGTCGCCCGGCCGGACTTTGGCCGCAAACTCCGGGTCGGCGTCCTCCAGGCAGTGCTGCGCCAGGATCGCCGGCTCGATCGTGTTCAGATACCGGGCGGGGATGATCTCGTCGGTGTTGACGTCGTCGCCGAAAACGTGAGCTCTGCCGCGCATACCTTCACCTCCCGTGGTGTTTCTACCATAGGCGGCGCGTGGCGGCAATAGGGAGGCGAGGCGGGCGATTCGCAAAGGCGGGAACAGGTCCCTGTTCCCGCCTTTGACTACCTGACCGAGCACTCCAGCCCTTCGGAGTCAAAGATGACATTGACGCTCGCGCGCATCATAGATGGGTTGCGGACGAAGTCAAGGTAGTGCTTCATCCGCTCGGCGCAGTTGACGCTGTTGTGGGCGAGGACGACCGCGCCCGGGGGCAGGCGGTCGTGCCCCGCCTGGAGGATCTCCAGGTAGATGCCTTTGCCGCGGCCCTTGTCGCCGTCGGCGTCGAGGTACAGAAGATGGAGGGGGCCGTTGAAGTCTCGCACCACGTCGACGGCGTCGGCGGCCACGACGCGGGCCACGCCGGTCGGGTCGAGGCGGCGGACGTTGCGCTCGGCCCGCGCTGCCTCCTCCGGCTTGATCTCCACGCCGATGAGGTTCGTCGCCGTGTAGCACGCCCCGGGGCCGACGGCAGCCCCCGCGCTGGAGATAAACGTGTTGCCGCAGAAGACGCCGGCGGCAATCAGGTTGGCGGGCTGCCGGATGGCGCTCACGGCGTAGAGCAGCCGCTGCATCCGCGGGGTGATGGCCGTCCACGGGATCTCGAAGAGGTCGCGTACGGCGGCGCGGTGGGCGAGCATCTTCGCGTGATCATACCGCGCGTGCGGCAGGACGCCTTCCTCGCACAGCACCCGAAGGGCGCCGTCGACCACCGCGATCTCGTTCTCGATCGGTTCCAGCGCCTTGTGCGGCTGACCGTAGTCCATCCGGTACTGGTTCCAGTCATCGGTTTCGTAGACTCGTGCCACGGGTCGCCTACCTTGAGGTCTTCAGGACAACCTTTGTGCCGTCGGTCACAGTAACCTCGCCGTCCGGCGAAAGGGTGAAGGTGTGGGTCGCGCCGGCGCTGGTGATGGTGACGCGAATCGCCCCCGCCGCCTCATCGGTCGCTACGGCCGTGACGGCGGTCTGGCGGCCGGTTGGCACGGGCTCAAGGACGCAGGCGAATCGCGCGGCGGTGCCGCGATGCGTGAGCATTCCCAGCGGCACACGGTCGGTTATCGAGGCGCCGACGCCGTCGCCGACGCAGACCTCTGTCCTCGGCTGAGGGGCGGCGGCCAGCGCGTCGTGGGCCGGGCCGGTCTGGCTCCAGGCCGCGCGCAGGCGGGCGAGCTCTTCCGGCGTGCAGGCGACCACGGGGTGCTTCGCGTCCCTCGAGAACTGGACCTGCGGCGCCTGCCACTCCTCCGCCCGGCACACCGCAGTGAGCAGGAGCACGACGACAACGGCCACGGCGATCCTGCCCTTCTTCGCCATGAGGGTCTCTCCTCTTCGTGGTCGGCTCGCCGGGAATCGTTCTACCACAGAACGCGGGCCGCGGCAACGCTTCCGACTTGATTTGTGGCGCCGCCCCGGCTAACGTCATGCACGATCGAGGAAGAGCAAGACCCGGAGAACTCGCCATGATCAGGCACGTCGTTTTCGGCGCTGCCGTCCTTGTCGCCGGTGCAATCGCCTGGGCGGCGGCCGACCCGCCCGCGAGGGATGCCGACATGAAGACCTCGCCGCTTCGCCTCAACCTTCGAAGCCAGAAACTGGCCAAGAACGCCGAGGGGTACAACGTCTGGCAGGCCGAGACCGCCGCCGCAACGTTCCAGGCGGGCGAGACAGCCCTGGTCCTGTGCGACGTGTGGGACAAGCACTGGTCGCGCGGCGCGAACGAGCGCCTGGCGAAGCTGCTGCCGCGCATGAACGAGGTGGTCAAGACACTGCGCGGGCAGGGGGTGCTTATCGTCCACGCCCCGTCGGACACGATGAAATTCTACGAGGGGACGCCGGCGCGGCAGCGCGTCCTCGACGCCCCGAAGGCCGAGCCGCCCGCGAACCTCGCGCACGCCGACCCGCCGCAGCCCATCGACGCCTCCGACGGCGGCTCGGATACCGGCGACCCCGGCGGATCGCCCTGGCGGAGCCAGCACCCGGCCATCGAGATCGACCCCTCGCGCGACGCCGTCTCCGACAGCGGACGCGACCTTTACAACCTCTACCGCGCGCGCGGCATCAAGAACATTCTGATCATGGGTGTCCATACGAACATGTGCGTCCTGGGCCGCTCGTTCGCCATCAAGCAGATGGTGCGGTGGGGGTTCAACGTGGTCCTAGTCCGCGACCTGACGGACACGATGTACAATCCCGCCAAGCCGCCGTACGTCGCCCACGACGAGGGGACACGCCTGGTGGTCGAGTACATCGAGAAGTTCTGGTGCCCGACGGTCCTGAGCGATGACCTCGTCAAGGGCGCGGCGCCGAAGTAGCGCCTCGGCGATTCGAGAAACACGCGCCCAGCAAGCTGGGCGGCTAAATGACGACGCCGGGCATCGTGGCGCGCCATTTAGCCGCCCGGCTTGTCGAAGAGTCGCCGGGGCGACCCGGGCGCGTGTTGTTGTGCCTTGATTCGCGCCCCGCCGCGGGCTAACGTCCCTGTCATGGTTGAGCCCGTGGATCGCACGTACACCACTCGCGATGGGACCGAGTTGCCGCTGCTCGCCTGGGAGCCAACATGCCCACGCAACGGCGGCGTGGGCATGCCACCCGGCGAGGGCGAGGTCAAGCGTCCCCGCGCGGCCGTGCTCTACCTCCACGGCATCCAGAGCCACAACGAGTGGTACGAGCCTTCCAGCCGATATCTCGCGGCGGCGGGCGTGACGGTCTACCAGGTCGAGCGGCGGGGGAGCGGCCGCGACACGGCCCACGAGCGCGGCCACGTGGAACGGGCCGAGGTCTGGCTCGAGGACGTGGCGGCGGCCGCTGAGCTCGCGCGGCGCGAGACGGGCCTGGCGGGCGTCCACCTCCTGGGCGTCTCGTGGGGCGGGAAGCTTGCCCTCGCCTGCGCCGCCCATCGGCCGGACCTGTACCGCAGCCTCATCCTGGCCGCGCCCGGCGTCCTTCCGCGGGTCGACGTGACCGTGGTCACGAAGGTCCGCATCGCGCGGGCCCTGCTGGCCCGCCAGCCCCTGCGGCGGTTCCGCATTCCCCTGGACGACCCGGCCCTCTTCACCGCCAACCCCGAGCGGCAGCGGTACATCGCCGAGGACCCGCTCGGCCTGCGGGAGCTGACCGCGCGGTTCCTCGCCGAGAGCCGGCGGCTGGACCGCCTGGCGCGGCGGGCGGCGGCCTCCGTGCGGGCGCCGACGTTCCTGGCCCTGGCGGAGCACGACCGGATCATCGACAACACGGCGACGCGGCGGCTCGTGCTCTCGATGGCCGTCCGGCGGCGCATCGTCGTGTATCCGGGGACGCACCACACCCTTGAGTTCGAGCCCGACCCGACGCCCTACTTCCGGGACCTTGCGGCGTGGATCGACGAAGCCGAGCGCGGCGTCTAGCCGCCGCCGGCGCGGCGGCGCCGGGGCGGGGGGCCCTCGAAAAAATCCGCCGCGGACGAGAAGATTTCCCTTTACAAATAGACTCGGTCCTGAAATAATTTCAGAAAGGAAGGAATAATCCGGCGCCTGGGGCGTTCAGGTAAGCGGATGAGGAAACCTGGATCCCCGGGAACGGCAGGCAAAGGAGAATCACATGCGGACCCTTGGGAAACTTGCTGTGGTGGCGGCCGCGGCGGCGGTCATCTTCGGCGTGGCGGGGCCGGCCCTGGCCCATCACCATAGCGGATTCGTCTACTGGGGCGGCGGACCGGCCGTTTACTGCCCGCCTCCGGTGGTTGTGGCCCCGGCGCCGGCCGTCTACTATGCCCCGCCGCCGGCCGTCTACTATGCCCCGCCGTCTCCCGTGGTGTATAGCACCCCCGTCTACGCGACGCCGTATGCGGCGGTCTACAGGCCGGTGTACACCCCCATGTACACGCCTGTGTATACACCGGTCTACAGGCCATACTATCAGCCCAGATTCTTCAGCTTCGGCTTCCGCTGGTAAGCGCCTGGGGCAGGGCGGCCCGGCAACCTGGTTGACGGTTCCCGGCAGGTGAAGGCAAGGAGACGCGAATCCCGGCCTGGTTCAGTTGGGGATTACAGGCGAAAGATAGACCCAAGCAACCTACCGACTTCCGTCGATGGGAAGGGCGGTCTCACGGCACGAGCTCAACGCAGCGCAGTTCCTGCGCGTCGCGCAGGTACAGCTTGCCGTCGGCGTAGGCCGGGTTGCACCAGTTCTGCCCGCCCACCCGGACCTTGCCGATCTCCCGACATTCCTTCGGGTCGGCGGCGAAGAGAACCAGTTGGCCGCCGTCGGCAAGCGCGAGGATGCTGTCGCCCATCACCAGGAACGAGGCGTAGCCCGTCTTGACCATGTCCGAGAAGAATCCCTCCTTGGCCCAGGCCTTCTCGCCGGTCCGCACGTCCAGGCAGAACAAGGTGTTCGACGGGCCGAGGCCGTAGAGAAAACTGCCGACGGCAACGGGACTCGAGAAGTTGATGCTCAGCCCCGACGACCGGCCCGCTGTAGCCGGGGATGTCGTTCTGCGATTTCCAGATCACCTGGCCGCTCTGCTTGTTGAAGCACACCACGCTTGCGCCGGTCGTGCCGCCGACGTTGACGAAGAGGCGGTCGCCGTCCACCGTCGGCGACCCGGCGTTGCCGTGGCGGCTGGCGCCCGTCGCCGATCCCTTCTCGCCGATGAACACCGCCCCGAAATCCTTCACGAAGTTGGTGCGCCAGATCACCTTGCCGTCGGCCGCGCCCAGGCACTGAAGCTCGCCGCGGCACGATTGCACGTACACGCGCTCGCCGTCCACCACGGGCGTGCATCGCGGGCCGGGCACCGACTGGGCGTCTTTGAAGACCTCGTCGAGCGCCGCGCTCCAAAGCTCCTTCCCGGAAGCGGCCTCGGCCGCGTGGACGGTCTCCTTGCCCTGCTGATGGTCGAGGTAGAAGACCTTTCCGCCGCTGACGACCGGCGAGGCCACGCCGTCGCCGATCTTCACGTGCCAGACCACCTTGGGTTCGCCGGGCAGCGTCTTGGGCACGGCGACGCCGGCCGGAACGTGGCCCGTTCCGTCGGGTCCGCGCCAGCGCGGCCAGTCCGCCGCCAGACACCATCCGCCAAAGACGAGAATCAAACCCGCCAGGATGCCATGTCTCATTTTGCGCTCTCTTGTGCCAGGGGACTTCGTGCGGGGGATTGTACGCACTTCCCTCTCCTGCTACAAGCGCGACCCGGTCGCGACTAGTGGGCCGTCACAATTGAAACTGTCGGTAAGGTAAGCGCGGCGGGCAGTCTTGCCCGCCGCGCGGTGGGCAGGACTGCCCACCGCGCTACCCAGTTGCACTCCCACGAACAATTGTGACGGACCACTCGTGTGCGATTGGCGCCGCCGCCGGCTGCCGCGCGGTGTATAATGCACGGAAGAGGAGGGCGACTATGAAGCCCGTGATGAGGGCGACGTTTCCCGAAACCGTCGCCGGACTGCCGAACATCTGCGGTTTCGAGGACTGGATCGCCGAGGCGATGGCGCGGCCGGGGCCGCACTACCTGCCCGAGAGCCAGGTCGATTTCCGCCGCGCCAAGAGTGCGGTCGCCATCGCGCTGCACATGCACCAGCCGATGATCCCCGCCGGCGGCGCGAACCTGCATACCGCCCGCATCATCAGCAACCTCAAGGACATGATGGACCATCCCCACGTGGGCGACAACCACAACGCCACGGTCTTCCACTGGTGTTACAAGCGGATGGGGGAGCTCATTCCGCAGCTCGTCCGCGAAGGCAAGCAGCCGCGCGTCATGCTCGAGTACTCCGGCACGCTCCTGCACGGCCTGCGCGAGATGGGCCTCGACGACGTGTTCGACGCCCTCAAGCTACTTACGCTCGAGCCCGAGCACCGCCGGTGCGTCGAGTGGCTGGGGATGCCGTGGGGCCACGCGGTCGCCCCCTCCACGCCGATGCAGGATTTCCGGCTGCACGTGCGGGCGTGGCAGCACCACTTCGCGGGGCTCTTCGGGCTGGAGGCGCTCGGCCGCGTCCGCGGGTTCTCGCCCTCCGAGATGGCCCTGCCCAACCATCCCGACGTCGCCTACGAGTTCGTGCGGACGCTCAAGGACTGCGGCTACCGGTGGGTCCTCGTGCAGGAGCACACCGTGGAGCAGGCGACCGACGGCCGCCCTCCGTGCCAGCTCCACCTGCCGCACCGGCTGGTGGCGAAGAACTCGCGCGGCGAGATCGCCGCCATCACCGCCGTCCTCAAGACCCAGGGGAGCGACACCAAGCTCGTCGGCCAGATGCAGCCGTACTACGAGGCCAAGGGCCTGGCCCACCGCCAGGTGGCCGGCAAGCCGGTCCCGCCGGTCGTCACCCAGATCGCCGACGGCGAGAACGGCGGCGTCATGATGCACGAGTTTCCCGGCAAGTACCTCGAGGTCATGGCCGAGGCCTCCGGCAGCCCCACCCCGCCCGTGAACATCACCGAGTACCTGGAATATCTCGATACGCTCGGCCTAACGGAGGCCGACTTCACGCCCCTCCAGCCCCTCTACCAGAAACGCATCTGGGATCGCTTCCGGGGCGGCGACGGCCCCGAGGCCCTGGCCAAGGTCATCGAGACCCTCAAGAAGGAAGACCACCGGTTCCACATGGAGGGCGGGTCCTGGACCAACAACATCTCGTGGACGCGCGGCTACGAGCACGTCCTGGGGCCGATGGAAGAGGCGAGCGCCCTGTTTCACGAGAAGGTCCTCGCGCCCGGCGTGCCGCCGACCGAGTTCCGCTACCGCCAGGCGCTGTTCCACCTCCTCCTCAGCCAGACGAGCTGCTTCCGCTACTGGGGCCAGGGCCAGTGGACCGACTACGGCCGCGAGTTCTGCCGCCGCGCGATCGAAATCCTGAAGCGCGACTTCTGAGCCGCCGCACCCCTCTCCCCCTGCGGGAGTACGTGTTTAGCGTGCGTGCTGGCATACCTCCCTCTCCCCTTGTGGGAGAGGGGATGGGGGTGAGGGGTGGCATGGCCAGGCGCCTTTGCGTGGCCATGTTCCTGCGAACTTGGGGGTCATGGCCACGCAACATCGCCCGCCCAGGCCGACAGCCTCCTGGCCGCCGGCGAGGTCACGCGGCGCGGGCCCGCGGCCAGAACAACGCCCGGGAACAGGCCGCCAGGAAAGGGCCGACGGAGATCGCGACAGCCGGTTTCATGGTCGGCAGGCTTCTCAAGCACAGGTTCAGCCCAACGCCTGCCTCTTCATAGCTAAGGCTCCGCCAGTCCTTTCGGGCATTCGGGCACCTTCAGATTGGGAAGCTGTCGGTTGGCTTGCCTTCCATAACTGAATCTAAATTGATGCTGGCGGATCGCGGCGACATACCACAGCATGGCGCTCTCGGGCATACGCTTCACCGGCGAGAGAACAGCTACGTCTCTGCCTTGATAAGTTGGCTCATTTTGCAGAAACGCCTCCAGGACAGACCCTCCGAGTGCAACCGTGATACACCCCGCCGGAGTTGGTTGGTCTCCTGTTCTCGCCACGCGCGCGCTAATGCCATTGTTGCGGCTTGTCCGGGAAACAAAGGCAATACCCTTTGTATCTAACTTCAAATGATTCAATTCGTAACTGTTCCCGTATTGAATGACAAACAACTCCGATATGGGCCGGAGCTTGCCCTGCCTCAATGGGGTGCACCTGTTCGCCAATGCCATCAAACCCCGAAACTCCTGCTGAAGATCAGGAAGGTCGCACTTTTCGACCCATGCGGGCAGCGGGGGCAGTTCAAGGGTTTCTAGCCTTTGGCCCTTCGGTTTTCTGCCGTATGAGAACCTCCATCTTGTTGTTGTGATAGCAGTCGCGTAAAACAGTTTCGCCTTTAGCGACATCTGGTGCCTTGGGACAAGTACACACATATCAGAGTTGGGGGCGAACGCATAAGGAATGACGTAGGAATAGGTATGACTTCCTTCGCCATTCGTTGACACAACAACTGAATCCGCTTGGAATATTTTCAAGGCCGGCACGCAGGATGGATTGGCAAATCCAACGATGAGCTTTCGGAAAGAATGACTTGGACGAAGCACAGCCAGAGAGTACTCGCCATGCGGGGCGTGAGACATGTCTAAGCCCGCCACCGGAATCCCATTCTCAACAGCAAACAAATCAATCACCCGTAGCATTTCCAGCCTCCACTAGCAGTCTATGAACGGCATACTCTCTGAAGGTTTTGGCCAATGCTTGTCGATTCAGGTTAGACCAATCCGGCTCCATATATGCCTCTGCGCACCACTCGTCGATTGCGGCGACTTCTTGCATCAGACTGAAATTGCGGACAGTCTCTCTGTTCCGGAATGCCGCCAGCCACTTTGCTTTCCTCGATGGCCAAGTCTTATTGGCGTCAATGCGACCCTTGTTCTTGATCTTCACAAATCCGTCATCCCGCCAATAGCCAAACCAAGTCTTCTTACCCTTCGGATGGGGCTTATGGGCGGTGACCACCATGATGCAGGTTGCTACATTCGCGCTGGAATCGTGAAATAGGTCTACCGGCATGGACATCACGGCTTCCAAAGTGTGTTTCTCAAGCAGCTTGCGTTTGCAGTCTTGAATCTCCGAGGTTTCGCCGATGGCGCAACTGATCGGAACAATTGCAACGCACTTCCCGTTGGCCTCCAAAATCTCTAAATTATTCAATACAAAATCCAACTCTTCTGTGGGACTAGCCTTTGTCTTGTACGGCGGGTTCAAGAGGCCAACTGTAGGTGTCCACGTCGCTTTGATCGTGCTGGATAACTCAAAGCAATCCCCAGGGATAATATTCGTCTTGCCGTCGCCGTGCAGGACCATGTTAGATACGGCTAAGGCGTAAATGTCATCCTGAAACTCAATCCCTATCAGGCGCCTGTTCTTGATCGCCTTTTCTGCTTCGGTGTCAGAGCCTGCATCCTTTAACATCTCCCGCATGGCGGCAATCAGAAGCCCGGCGGTCCCGCAGCAGTTGTCGAAGACCACGGTGTCTCTGTTCACCTCTGCCAAGCAAGCGAACAGTTCGGCAATATGTGGCGGCGTCAGAATGATACCCAATGCCTTGTCATTGTTGGCGTAGCGTAAGAACTGGACGTAGAATTGGCCAATCGCATCATAGTATTTGTGAGTTCGCACAAAAGTGTTCACATGAGTGTCCAGTTGGTCGATCAGATGGATAACAAAATCTTTGTCCGTCGTGAGCGTTGCATTGGTTCTTATAAATGTGAAGGCCTGCTCAAGGCTGGCAACTCGCTCTGGTGGCAACTCGGCTGACTTGAATTCGTTAATGATGGTGCCTACCAGAATGTCCACAAGTTGCCTTGCCGTTTTGTGAGACTTGAAACTCTTCTTGAATGCGTCATTTCCCAAAGCGACAAGTATGCCACAGATAAGCATGCTGCGTTGGGTCTCTCTGATCTTCTTGGCTTGCAGTTGTTCATTGAGGTTTCGGCTATACGTCAACAATGCATCATAATCCTGGTGGAACTTGGCCTCACTTTTCATCACTAGTTTTAGTGAATCGGGAAACGAGCGGATCTCGCTATCCTTCGCATCGACTGCGGCTCGTGCCCCGTGTAAGTGAAGGTGACAGGAAATCCGCAAGGCGGCTTCCGTGTCTCCGCTTACCGCAATCGCCAATACGTCAAATTCCTTTGAAAGGAACGACGCGTAGAGGAGAACGCCATCAACGGCATATTCAGCGTACTTGTCCCTGTTAGGGCTGACATGCTTAGCAGTTTCGGCCTTGCATTCGATCACGATGAGAAAACTTGAAACATCCCGCGAAGAGATGATGAATTCCGGGTAGCCTGGCCCGTTGCCCTTCTTGGAGGCATTCTTCAGCAACTTGGCGATGCGGGGATTCTCACTCTTCTGCTCCTCAAATATCAGGTGGCTGTCCTTGAAGTACCCAAGTCGCTCCAATCTCTTTCTGACTAGAGCTTCCGTTTTTCTCTCGTTGGCCATTGGCTCGCCTTTGTTGCTTGCCGATACGCAAGCGTCTTGCCCGCAGCGCCCGAGATGGTAGGACTGCCCGCTCGCCTTCCGTAACCTCGGTGCCATTCCACCCGGCCGAAGCCTGCTTTGTCAAGTGGATAATAGCGACCACCAAGCATGATGCACCGTGCATCGGCCGCCAGTAACTGGCGTCTCCACCCGCGCCATGAGTGCCAGCCCCTCGCAGATGAGCCGCCGCAAGAATGGGCGTGGTTCACAAGCCCCACGCACCGAGTGGCGACCACCCCTTGGGGGCACCATTCCCCCGGCGATGCCGGTGGCTTGTGAGCCGCCCCAAATTGCTTCCCTTTGGCGCGGAAATGCTTACCTTCTGAGCGGTAGGCCGTGCCGCCGAGGCTATCGGCGAGCGCCGCTTGCCTTTGCCGGTAAGAACCTTGGAAACCGCCTGTCGATTCGGCGGTTCAAGGAACACGGCAAGGAGACTCGAGGCCTCGGATCATCGGATGAAATATCTCTGTCCGGTTCTGGCCATCGTCGTCATCGCGGCGGGGTGCCTTTCCGCCCCGGCGGGGGAATTCCACGAGGTCATCACCTTTCGCGAACCCCTCGGCCACACGTGGACCGATGAACTCGTCCATTACGAGGTGCGGCCCGCCGATGGCCGCGTGGCGGCGGCGTCCTTCGCCCTCGCCGACCCCGACGGCAAGCCGGCGCCCATCCAGGTGGAGATCCTCGAAGGCAAGCCCGACGCCGTTCGCCGGGCCCGCGTCTGGCTCAAGATCACGCTTCCGAAGGACCAGCAGGTCTTCTACCGCCTGAGCTGGAACGATGAGGGCCGCGCCGCCTCGCCCCCCGATGCCGCGCCGATGGTTCGCCGCGACGGCGACCGGCTCATCCTCTCGACCGGCGCGGCCGAGGCGGCGATCGCGGCGCCGCCGAAGGCTTTCGCCGCCCCCATCGATTTCAGGAACGCGCCCGCGCCGGTCCTCGGCGTCCGCCCCGCCGGCGACAAGACGTGGTACGGCAGTTGGTCGCTCGCCGGGGCCGCGCGGGTCCGCGAGGTCAAGACCGCCATCGAGGCCGCCGGGCCGCTCTGGGCCGAGGTGCGGGTGAAGTACAGTTTCGAGAAGAGCGGGCAGAGCTACGACGCGACCTTCCGGGCGGTCCGCGGCGAGCCGTGGATCGATGTCATAGAGAAATATCGCCTGCCCGATGAGAGCCTCGCCACGCTGACGCTTGCCGACCCGCTCAAGGCCGGCGAGGTCCTGTGGATGCCGTGGTTCGTGGGCAAGGACGGCCGCGTCGAGGCGGCGTACGACGTCCGCCGCATGCGTCTGACCGAGAAGCTCGCCGCGGACAAGCCCCTCGCTACCCTCCGCCCCAACCGGACCCAGAGGCGCGACAACGCCCAGGTGTGCCTGGCGGTCGGTTCCGGCGACGGCCGGCCCGCCGTCGGCGCGGTGATGACGTGTCCCGGCGACTGGCTGAGGCCGTACGACCAGTTCGTGACCGTGCGGGCGCTTGAGGGCGGCCGCGGGATGGCGATGGAGTTTCCGCTGGAGGACGGGCGCCGCCGCTGGGCGCTGGTGGCGGGCCCGGTGGAGCGGTTCGACTCGAAGGCCGAACTCCAGCGCCTCATCCGCCGCAACGCCGATA
>JAPLML010000167.1 GCA_026387055.1 Planctomycetota bacterium
CTGGCCGCCGACCTGGACAACGACCTGACGCTCTGGCCCAAGGTCCGGGCCCTTTTCGCCAAGGTCCAGCGTCTGCCCCTCCGCAAGGACTACACGTTCCGCCAGCCGAGCGACCTGGCAGGCATCCGCAAGGCCCGGCCGAAGGAGCGGCCCGCCGTCCGGCCGCCGCGCCTCTCCGACGCGTCATTCTACGACAAGATGTACGGCGCGTGGCTCGGCCGCTGCTGCGGGTGCATGGCCGGCAAGCCCGTCGAAGGCCGGCGCCGCCGCTCGATGGAACGCATCCTCAAGGCCCAGGGCCGTTGGCCGCTCGCGCACTACTGGTCCATGAAGGTCGACCCGAAGGTGGCCGCCGAGGAGAACTGGTTCAAGGACCCAGGCGCCGCCCCGTCCGGCACCGTCATCGAGGGCATGACGTGCATGGTCGAGGACGACGACACGAACTACACCGCGACCGGCTACGCCATCCTCGCGCGCCACGGCGCCGCCTTCACGCCGGCCGACGTGGCGGGCTTCTGGCTCGGGAACGTCCCGATCTACCACGTCTGCACCGCCGAGCGGGTGGCGTACCGGAACCTCGTGATGATGCTGCCGCCGCCGGGGCCGGACGGAAAGGTCGACGGCGAGTTTTCGAGCGCCACGTTCGCCAACCCCTACCGCGAGTGGATCGGCGCCCAGATTCGCGCCGACTTCTTCGGCTACGCCGCGCCGGGCCGCCCCGAGCGCGCCGCCGGCTGGGCCTGGCGCGACGCCTGCATCAGCCACATAAAGAATGGTATCTATGGCGAGATGTGGGTCGCCGCGATGCTGGCCGCCGCGTGGACCACCGACGACGTCGAGAAGATCATCCGGGCGGGCCTGGGCGAGGTCCCCGCCCGCTCGCGCCTCGCCGCCGAGATCGAGAAGGTCCTCGGGTGGCGAAAGGGCGGCTGGACGTTCGACCAGGCCATCGACCGGATCCACGCCGACTGGAACGAGGCCCACAGGCACGACTGGTGCCACACGATCTCCAACGCCGCCATCGTGGCGACGGGCCTCCTGTGGGGCGACCTGGACTTCGAAAAGAGCGTCTGCCGCGCGGTCACCTGCGCCTTCGACACCGACTGTAACGGCGCGACCGTCGGCTCCATCGTGGGCCTCGCGCTCGGGGCCAGGCGGATGCCGAAGAAGTGGACCGACCCGATCCGCGACACGCTCCAGACGGGCATCCATGGCCTCCACGAGATCAAGCTCTCGGCGATGGCCCGCCAATCGTGCGACCTGGTGGCGAAGCTGTAGCGGCGGTGTCCGGAATCGTGCGCGGCGGATCTCCTGACCCGCCGGGCCTGACGTCGCGGCGGTTCACGTGCCACGGGTTGCTTGCCAACCCGTGGTTATTGTAGCTTCTTTTCCATATTGCGTAACGCCATAGGGAAAGAGGACCATTGTCACCACGGGTTGGCAAGCAACCCGTGGCACGTGGGAAGGGGGGCCATGCTGAACACGCATCCTGACGCGCCGCGATCCGCCGCCACCACGATGGGCATCCTCGCCATCCTTCTGTTGAGCAGCACCATCGCGATTTCGCGCGATCTGGCGGAAGCGGTGGGGGCCCTGCGGGCGGGGGCGTGCATCTACGTCCTCGGCGGCACGCTGGGATGCCTGTACGTGGGGCTTATCCGCCGGCGGCTCTTCCGCATGTTCCGGCTGCCGACGCCCTACCTCGTCGGCTGCGGCCTCCTGTTTGTAGTGTACACGGTGTGTATATATGTCGCGATCGGCCTGGCGGCCGGCCGCCAGGAGGCGATCGAGGTGGGGGTCATCAACTACCTCTGGCCGGGGCTGACGCTCCTCCTGGCCGTTCCGATCCTGCACGCGAAGGTGCGGGCGGCCTTTCCGCTCGGCGTCGCGATGGCGCTGGCCGGGGCGGCCCTGGCGTCGCTCAGGTGGGGCGAGTACTCGTGGGCGGCGCTCCTGGAGAACCTGCGCACGAATCCCTGGCCGTACGGCCTGGCGCTCGTGGCGGCGGCGGCGTGGGCGCTCTACTCCACCTTGAGCCGCCGATGGGGCGGCGAGGCGGAGGGCGGGGCCGTGCCCCTCTTCGTCCTGGCCACGGGCATCGTCCTGGCGGCGCTGCACTACGCGTTTCCCGAACCGGTCGCGTGGACCGCCCGCGCCGCCGCCGAGATCCTCTACATGGCGGCGCTGCCGACCCTCCTGGGCTACGCCTTCTGGGACGCCGCCATGCGCCGCGGCAACGTGATGCTCGTGGCGGCCCTCTCGTACTTCACGCCGCTCTTATCGACATTGATCAGCAGCGCCTACCTGCGCGTGGCGCTCGGATGGAACGTGTGGGCTGCCTGCGCCCTGGTCGTTGCGGGCGCCTTCGTGTGCCAGCGGTCGGTGGTGAAGGCCGTTGGACGGTCGTAGCGCGGGGGCTTGCCCCCCGTGGTCATTGCGCCGACGCGGCTGTGATAGCCGGGTGCCCCGGCCGGCTTGTCCGGGTACGTGTTCAGCATGGGTGGCACGGTCACGCGCCGTTGCGTGACCGTGCTTGCTCCCCCACGTGACCATGCACGGCCACGCAACGGCGCGTGGCCTTGCCACCCAGCCGTTTTCCATTCCGCACTTCGCATTCCGCATTCCGCACTGGAACGGATTCCTTGACACCCTCTGGCCGCCCGCCTATTCTGAGGCAGGTTCGCGCCGTTCGAGCCCGCCGCTGCCGCGACGGGCTCGAATAATGGAGGTTGCCATGGATCTCGCACCTTTCC
>JAPLML010000212.1 GCA_026387055.1 Planctomycetota bacterium
TACAAGACCTTTCTGGCCACGACCGGCGCCGCCCACCCACCCGTGAAGGAGAAGAGAGAAATGACCACCGACACCGGCGCCGACGACCGTAGGGGCAGCCCTGGTGGCTGCCCTCCTGCCGCTGCCTGCTGCGAGACTGCCACGGCCACCCTGCCCGTGAAGGTCGTGGACGCGACGGGCCTCCAGTGTCCCGGCCCCATCATGCGGCTCAAGGCCGAGCTGGCCGAGCTGCGCGCGGGCCAGGCTCTCGCCATTGACGTGAGCGACCCGGCGTTCGGCAACGACGTGTCGGCCTGGTGCCACAGCACCGGGCACGAGCTGCTCGGCATCCAGCGGTGGAACGGCACGGTGCGGGCGACGGTCCTGAAGCGCGAGGCCCGCCTGGCCGAGGTTTCCGGCCCGGCGAGCGTCACGAAGGGCAAGACCATCGTCGTCTTCAGCGACGACTTCGACCGTGCGATGGCGGCCTTCATCATCGCCAACGGCGCGGCGGCCATGGGCAGCAAGCCGACGCTGTTCTTCACCTTCTGGGGCCTCAACGTCCTGCGGAGGCCCGAGGCGGTGAAGGTGAAGAAGACGGTCGTCGAGCGGATGTTCGGCTGGATGATGCCGCGTGGGGCGGGGAAGCTCAAGCTCTCGAAGATGCACATGGGTGGCATGGGCACGGCGATGATGCAGGGCATCATGAAGCGCAAGAACGTCGCGTCGCTGCCCGAGCTGATCGAGAGCGCGAAGAAGGCCGGCGTGCGGCTCGTCGCGTGCTCGATGTCCATGGACCTCATGGGCATCAAGAAGGAAGAGCTGATCGAGGGCGTGGAGGAGGGCGGCGTGGCCATGTACCTCGACCAGGCAGAGGCAGGGAACGTCAACCTGTTCATCTGATGGGCAGGGCGACATTCCGGGCCGAGCCAGACCACTCGAGCAGCCCCTTCAGGGGCAGGCCATCCCTGGTGAAGTGTGGTGCCGTCGTCAGAGCGGTTCCTTCCGAAAACCCGCCCCTTGCGCTTCTGATCCGAAGCGTCCCCTGGCTACCCCCCCCCAAGTATCCATGCGCTGCTATGGCCGGCATGGTATACCCGCGAAGCATGATCCAGTGATACCCGCGAGCCCAAGTGGGCACCGGCCGATCATGGCATCGCTGCAACGAGAGTTGCGGCAATAGCTTGTGGCATCTGGCCGTGACCTGTCTGGAATCGCAAGCCACGCTGGCATGGCACTTGCGTGAACGTGCGGCTGTCGCCTGTGGTGTGGAGGATCAGCGACTGTGAAAGAGAGAGGAGCGCGCCCAGAGAAAGACGGGACGTGAGGGGTCGCTTTCTAGGCGTGAACGACTCACGACGAGCGGGAGAGCCCGCCTGTGTAAGGAAACGGAGCGTACGGATTGCACCGCGGGGTGCTTGTCAGCAGGTTCGATCTCAGGAACTCCAGAAAAGGAGATGAGCATGAGTTGGACGCATGGGATCAGCAGACCGGCCAGCGCGGTCTTGGCACTGTGTGTGCTTTGCGCTCTGCTGGTGTGCGGGGCGACGATCGAGGGGACGGCGCCGGATCAGTGGATCAAGTACACGCCCGACATTGAGATCCCCCCCTACGTGGGCGGAGACGTGCTCGCGTACATCATCACCGATGGCGAGGGCGGCTATGACGTGGCGATCGTCTACATCACCATCGAGAACCATGCTCCCGTGGCGGTGGACGACTCGGCGGCCACCGACGAGGATACGGCGATCGACATCGACGTCCTCGACAACGACACGGACGAAGATGACGACCCGCTCACTGCGTCGCTTCCGTCGGCGACCACACTCTACGGCGCGGCGGTCACGATGAACCCGGACGGGACCGTGCATTACGACCCCACCGGGTCCTCGACCTTGAACGCCTTGGCGGTCGGTGAGTCGCTAGACGACACGTTTAGCTACACAGTGGATGACGGGTTCGGCGGGACCGACACCGGGACCGTCACGGTGCACGTGGATGGCGTGAACGACCCACCCGTTGCCGTGGACGACGAGTACACCATTGCTGAGGGAGCGACGCTGACCGTGCCGGCGACCGGCGTCCTCGGCAACGACAGCGACCCGGACGTCAACGGCACCCCGCCCGACGACACGATCTCCGTTGACTCGCACGACGACACCAGCCGCGACGGCGGCACCGTCATTGTGAATACCGACGGCAGCTTCACGTACACGCCTCCTGACCCCGACTACTACAACAAAGACGACTATGGCCTCGACGAC
>JAPLML010000574.1 GCA_026387055.1 Planctomycetota bacterium
GTACCTGTCTGGCGATTCTGCTCCTGCGCCAATAGCAGGTGTGGCACGGCCGGCTTGTCCGGCCGTGGCGAAGCGCCGGTCACATTCCCCACGGCCGGACAAGCCGGCCGTGCCACACCTGCCGGGGTACGCCAAACACGTACTGACGGGAGAGGGTGGCGAAGCCGGGTGAGGGTGATTGCCGCGCGGCCCCTCCCCCCCATCCCCTCTCCCGCGAGGGGAGAGGGGAGCACGTAAGCCCGCCCGCTGATCGCATGTCACCGGCCGTTGCCGCCGGCCGCGCCGAGTGGTAGAATTCCTGACTTGCTTCTGTTCGCGGAGAGCGGCTGTGGAGCGTTTTGAACTTGTTTCCGATTTCGAGCCGAAGGGCGACCAGCCCCGGGCCATTGAGGCCCTCCTCGGGGGCCTCGAGGCGGGCAAGCGCTTCCAGACCCTCCTGGGCGTGACGGGGAGCGGCAAGACGTTCGCGATGGCCAACGTGATCGAGCGCGTCCAGCGCCCGGCGCTGGTCATCAGCCACAACAAGACGCTGGCCGCACAGCTTTACAGCGAGTTCAAGGAGTTCTTTCCGCACAACGCCGTTGCGTACTTCGTCTCGTACTACGATTACTACCAGCCGGAGGCCTACATCCCCGCGCGCGACATCTACATCGAGAAGGACGCGTCGATCAACGACGACATCGACCGCCTGCGCCTCCAGGCCACCAGCGCCCTCGCGAGCCGGCGCGACGTTGTCATCGTGGCGAGCGTGTCCTGTATCTACGGCCTTGGCAACCCCGAGGATTACGAGGGCATGGTCGTGGGGCTGGAGCTCGGGCAGCGGATCGAGCGCGACGACCTGCTGCGGCGGCTCGTGGACCTCCAGTACGAGCGGAACGACATCGACTTCGCCCGCGGACGGTTCCGCGTGCGGGGCGACTGCGTCGACGTGCAGCCCGCGTACGAGGAGTTCTCTTACCGCATCGAGTTCTTCGGCGACCAGGTGGAACGCATCGCGCTCGTGAATCCCGTGACGGGCGAGATCCTCGGCACCGAGCAGCGCACGTATATCTATCCGGCGAAACATTACGTTATGCCCGAGGACCGCATCGGGCAGGCGTGCCCCCTGATCGAGGAGGAGCTGACCGAGCGTCTCGCGGCGCTGCGCCGCCAGGGCAAGCTCCTGGAGGCCCAGCGCCTGGAGGCCCGCACGAAGTACGACCTGGAGATGCTCCGCGAGGTCGGCTACTGCGCGGGGATCGAGAACTACAGCCGCCACCTCTCCGGCCGTCAACCGGGCGAGCGGCCGTACTGCCTCCTCGACTATTTCCCCGACGATTACCTGATGTTCGTCGACGAGAGCCACTCGACGATCCCGCAGATCCGCGCGATGTACGCCGGCGACCTGAGCCGCAAGCAGACGCTCGTCGAGCACGGGTTCCGGCTGCCGTCGGCGCTCGACAACCGGCCGCTCAAGTTCGACGAGTGGCAGGAGATGGTCCGCCAGGCGATCTTCCTCTCGGCCACGCCGGCCGACTGGGAGATCGAGCAGTCCGGCGGCGAGGTCGTCGAGATGGTCATCCGCCCGACGGGCCTCGTGGACCCGGAGATCCGCGTCGAGCCGGCCCGCGACCAGGTCCGGCACCTCCTGGGCGAGGTCCGCGGGCGCATCGGGCGCCGGGAGCGGGTCCTCGTGACCACCCTCACGAAGCGGCTGGCCGAGGACCTCGCCGAGTACTTCCGCAAGGAAGGCGTCAAGTGCGAGTACCTGCACAGCGAGGTCGAGGTCTTCGACCGCAGCGAAATCCTGCGCGACCTGAGGCTCGGCACGTTCGACGTGGTGGTGGGCGTGAACCTGCTGCGGGAGGGCCTCGACCTGCCCGAGGTCAGCCTCGTGGCCATCCTCGACGCCGACCGCGAGGGATTCCTGCGGTCCGCGACGAGCCTCCTTCAGACGATCGGCCGCTGCGCCCGCCACGCCAGCGCCCAGGTCATCCTCTACGCCGACACCGTGACGGAGAGCATGCGGCGGGCCATGGAAGAGACAGGCCGGCGCCGCGAGAAACAGACGGCCTACAACCGCGAGCACGGCATCACGCCCGAGACGATCCACAAGGCGATCCGGGCGGGCATCGAGGCCGAGGTCCACGGACGCCGCGCGGCCCGGCTGGCCGTGCACCTGTCGGAGCAGGATTTTGCGCGGACGGAACTCGTCCGCGAGCTGGAAAGCGAAATGCACCGGGCGGCCGAACGGCTCGAATTCGAGCGGGCCGCCGAACTCAGGGATCGTATCCAGGAATTCCTCCATGACACCGAAGCGAACGCCGACCACTATTCCGCTCGAACGGCTGAGAATCCGGGCCCTCGAAAGCCTTCAGCCGCTCCTGACCCTTGCGCTCGACGAGGACATCGGGCCGGGCGACCTCACGAGCGACGTCCTGATTGATACCGAGGCCGCGGCGCGGGGCGAACTGTTGTCGCGGGCCGAGGGCATCGCCGCCGGCCTCCTGTTCGTTGCCCCGATGCTTAACCGCGTCGACGGCCGGCTCCGTTTCGAGCCTTACGTGGAAGACGGTACGCCCGTTCACCGGGACCAGGTGCTGGGCCGTATCGTCGGCCCCGTGCGGCCGCTCCTGACCATCGAGCGCACCCTCCTGAACTTCGTGCAGGCCCTCTCGGGCGTCGCGACGTACACCCGGAAGTTCGTCGACGCCGTGGCGAGCTCTGGCGCGATCATCCTGGACACCCGCAAGACCACGCCCGGGTGGCGGTACCTCGAGAAATACGCCGTGCGGATGGGCGGCGGCGTGAACCACCGGACCGGTCTGCACGACGGCGTCCTCATCAAGGACAACCACCTGGCCGTCCGCGCCCCGAACCACGTCGGCGAGACGATCGCCGGTCTCGTGCGGGAGGCCCGCCAGCGGATCTCCCGCGAGATCCCCGTGTATGTCGAGGTCGAGCAGATCGATTACCTCGAGGAGATCCTGCTCTCGAAGCCGGATGGGGTGCTCCTGGATAACATGAAGCCGCCGATGATCCGCGAGGCGGTGGTGCGGCGCGACCGGCTCTTCGGCGACGACGGGCCGGCGCTCGAGGCGTCGGGCGGGGTGACCCTCGCCAACGTCCGCGAGGTGGCCGAAACGGGCGTCGACCGCATCAGCATTGGGGCGCTCACGCACAGCGCGCCCATCCTCGACATCTCCCTGGAGATACGTCGGACGTAGCAGGCGGTCACCCGGGAAACGTGGATTGACGGGTGCCCTGCTTTCGCGCTGTGGCGAAAGCAGGGGCCTCGACCGTCGGGCGGGCATGCTTCCGCAACGGCGCGAAAGCAGGGCGCCCCGATGAGGAAGGGAGCGCCGGTGACTTCGGAGAGCGCCTGTGGAACCACGCCTTACGCTTGCCCTTCGTCGTCGACGTGGGCGGCCGGTGGCCCCGGATCAATTGGCCGCCGAGGCGGGCATCCCACCGAAACACTTCGCCAAGGAGCTTGCCGATCTGGCCGGCCGCGGGTTTGTCATCGAGTCTCATCCGCTCGCCGGCCTCCGGCTGATCAGCGCCCCGGCGCACTTGTGCGAGGCGGAGATCGCCTGCGACCTCGCGGTCTCGCGGGTGGGCCGAATCGTGCGATGCGTCGAGAGCGCCTCCTCGACGAATGACCTCGCGTGGCAGGCGGCCGCGGGGGGACCTCAGGCGGCCGACGGCTTGGCGGTCTTCGCGGAGCACCAGTCGTCTGGGCGGGGGCGGCGCGGGAGCTGCTGGCTAGCGCCGCCGCACTCTTCGATCCTCTGTTCTGTCCTTGTATGGATGCCCGATGTTCCCGGCCAGGGGGCGATCCTCACGCGTGCCGCCGCCATTGCCGTGGCCGAAGCCATTGAGGATCAGTGCCGCGAGGAGGTGGGGATCAAGTGGCCCAACGACCTGGTCATCGATGACCGGAAGGTGGCCGGCATCCTGGTCGAGTCACGGCCTGCCGGCCCAGGGCCGGGGTCGGTGGTGATTGGCGTGGGCATCAACTGCGATCAGGAAGAGGAGGTGTTCCCCGCGGAGATCCGCCGCCATGCCGCGAGCCTCGCGATGCTCGGCGAGGAGGTGGACCGGACGCTTCTGGCAAGGGCTTTCCTCGAGCGCCTTGACCAGGTTATCGGGCTGATGGGCGAGCCATCGGGCGTTGCCGAGGTCCGTCGCCGCGCGGCGGGCCGCTGCCGGACGATCGGCCGACGGATAAGCCTCCGTGAAGGCGATAGCACCTACACGGGGGAGGTGGTGGACCTCGATCCGGACTACGGCCTTGCTTTGAGGCTGGCCGATGGGAGGGTCCAAGTCTTCGCGGCGATGACGACCCATGTCGTAGCTCAAGGTGAATAGGATTGGACAGAAAATCATCGTCAAACTGGGGTGTGCGCGCCGAGATTGACACCGCATTGAAGTGGTCGTTGGCTTGAGGTGTGTGTCGTAACCCATTTTTTGACAAATACTTACGCTTCGCAGCAACGGCACTCGTTCCGACGCGTTCTGTCGGCGTTTGACATCAGGCCGTCCTTGAGTATGCTTTATGGCGTCGGAGTGAGCAACGGTCCTCAAGGGCCGTGATTTTTATGCTGCCTGGTGTCAATATGGCGAATATGGGCTCTATGGAAAAAAGCGTGAAGTTGGGCGCTTTTCTGGTCGATAGTGATAGAGTATTTTGGCAGGGAAGTCTGGCTCCACACGCTCTTTAGCATTCGGTGGGTAGAAACGTGGGGATGGCAGCCGCACGAGAGGTGTCCGGCCCATCGTGCCGCCGCCCTGTCGGTCACGCATGTGAAGGGGGTGAAAACCGATCTGTGTGTGGACGACACTGTGGAAGTGCCCGGGGAACAGGCAGGTCCCTTCCGGGGTGGCGTTATGGAGGGCCGGATACATCGACCGCCGTACAAGGAACCCGACCGGTCCCGCACGGGACCACAAGGACGCACAATGACGTAAGGAGAATAGGGATGAAACGCATGGTGAAAAAGGGCTTTACGTTGGTGGAAATTCTGATTGTCGTGATCATTCTGGGCATCTTGGCCGCGATCGTCATTCCGCAGTTCACGGAGGCGTCCGCCGAGGCGCGCATCAGCAACCTCGTGACGAACCTCCAGACGGTCCGCAGCCAGTTGCTCCTGTACAAGACGCAGCACATCGAGTCGTACCCCGGCTCGGCCAGTGATGCGGCGGTGTTTGGCGACCAGATGACGAAGTACACCGATGCCGCCGGCACCGTTTCCGCAGTGCCGAGCACGACCTATACGTTTGGCCCGTATCTCCAGCAGGTGCCGATCAACCCGCTGAGCGGGCTAAGCACCGTGACGATCACGGATGACCCCGCGGCAGTTTTCGGGGCGCCCGCCACGGGCTCGGACGGTGGATGGTGGTTCAACAGGGGCACGGGCGAGTTCCGCGCCAACCTGGCTGATTCCTGGACCAAGCCGGACGGGACGGTGCTTAACACGATGTAAAACGCTGTGGGTGCGCAGCGGTGACCGCCAGCCTTTTCGTGTAGGGGCGAAAAGGCACTGGGCTCGGGGGCAGAGACGCTTGGCGCGTCCGCTGCCCCCGAGTATTTTTACCGGGCGAAGCACCTTCCTGCACTCGCTCGCCCCCGGTTCTCCGCAGGAACGCCGGGCTGCCATAATGCGGGGGCACACCCGGCCCTCGGAGGCCGGGTGAATCCCTGAAGCATAATGCCGCGGGATGCCGATAGTCCCCGTACGGGATAGACCTACTATCTCTGCGCCTGCTATTTGGTTCTGCGCGTGAAAATGGGAAGACTGGAGGGAATGGAAAATGGAATCGAGACACCTTCAAACAATAGCACATGGGCTCATCCTGGTTTCGATCATGCTGGCGGTGATTGCGGCCGCCCTGTGGTTCAAGTCTGACGCGCTTGAGCCCAAGGCCCAGGCTCAAGGCCGGGTCGCCGCCGCGCGCGAGGATGGCGGCGTTCCGGACTCGGGCAAGCAGCGGCTCCAGCTGGTCGAGCAACTCGAGAGCCTGAACAAGCGCGTGGCCGAGATGGAGCGGGGCTTGCGCGAGGGCGCCTACACGATTCAGACGATCGAGGCGAAGGCCGGGCAGGCGCCGCGTGCCCGGGACGAGACAAAGGAAACCGAGAAATGAGAATCCCCAATCGATGGTCGGCCCAAGCCGCGTTCTCACTGGTAGAGATCCTGGTGGTCATTCTGATCCTGGCGATTGCCGCCGCCATCGTGGTTCCGAACATCGGATCCGCGGGCGACAGCGAAGCGATCAGCGCGGCAAGGGTCATGAAATCGGACCTGGAGGTGGCGCGGAGCATGGCCTTGACGACGCAGCACCCCCATGCGGTCGTCTTCAGCGCGGACCGCCAGTCCTACAAGATCGTGGCCAACTACGCGGGCGAAGACTATGCCTCGGCCGTGGCGGTCGCGCACCCGGTGCTGGGCAACACGTCGTTCGTCGTCCACTTGGCCTCGCAGAACGGCATGTCCAACGTCGCGGTCGTGAGTGTGTCGTTTGACGGGGCCACATACGTGACGTTCAACTCGCAGGGGGATCCGTCATCCGGGGGCACCGTGACGCTCCGCTCCGGTTCCACGCAGATGCAGATTGCCGTGGCGGGGCTGACGGGCGCGATCACGGTGACGCGGATGGCCGGCTAGGCCGGTCGTGTGGAGGGGGCTTGCGGTGAGGCAATTGCCCATCGGCCTTGACATTGGCACCACGACGGTGCGGATGCTCCAGCTCGGCGGCAGCGAGCGCGACCTTCGTGCCCTGGAGGCGGCGAAGTTCGTGGTCCCGCTGGAGATCAAGGGCGAGCCCCAACGCCGGCGCGAGTTCATCGTGGCGGAAGTCCGCCGGCTCATGAAGGAAGGCCGGTTTCGGGGACGCGAGGCGGTCATGGCCCTGCCTTCGAAGGACGTGGCCGTCCGCAATGTGCGGATGCCGAAGATGCCCGATGAGGAATTGGCCACCGCCGTTATTTGGGAGGCGCAGAATAAATTTCCCTTCGACACCGCCACAGCGGTGATCCAGTACCTGCGGGCAGGCGAAGTGCGCCAAGGGGACCAACTGTTTGACGAAATCATCCTGCTGGCCGTGCCCCGGGTCGAGGTGGACGCCCAGATCCAGATGGCCACGGAAGCGGGAGTGGACCTGGTGAGCCTCGACGCCGGGCCGGCGGCGATGTTTCGTGGGTTCGAGCGATACCTGGGCCGCCGGGAGGACGAGGGCGTCGTGAACGTGTATGCGGACATCGGGGCCCAGACGACGGTGGTGATCGCCCGCGGGCGGGACCTGGTCTTCGTCAAGACGATTCCGATCGGCGGCAGCGTGTTCAACCGCGCGGTCGCCGAATGCTTGGAGCTGGCGCCGGCGGAGGCCGAAGCCCTGCGTCGCCGCCTGAGCCGCCGTCCCTCCGGCGAGACGGCCGACGCGGAAGGGGCGGATCGAGTCGCCCGCGCGGTCTCCGATGCCCTTCGCCCTCACCTGGAGGACCTGGCGGACGAGATCGGCCTGTGCCTGCGGTACTACAGCGTGACCTTCCGCGGTCCGCGTCTTGAGAGCCTGACGTTCGTCGGGGGCGAAGCCCACGATCCAAGCGTCTCAACGGCGCTGGCCGCGCGGCTGGGCCTGGAGGCCAGGATGGGCGACCCGCTTCGTGGCGTGCGGACGGACTCGCTGGACCGTGTGCTGGACCGGCGCGGCGTCCGGGCCGAATGGGCGACGGCGTTCGGTCTGAGCCTCAAGGGCTTCTACGTGGAGGCCAGATTTACGTCGGGGTATGCCGCCTGAACGGCGGAGGGGCATCGCGTGCGAGAACTCGAGTTCCTGCCGGCGGATTATGTCCGGGCGCACTTTCGGCGGCGCATCGGATTCATCCGCTCCTGGCTGCTCCTGGCGCTGGGGCTGGCGATGGTGCTGTGGAGCATCCAGGTGGGCGCGGGGGTGCGCGACGCGCGGGCCGAACTGATGGCGCTGCGCGGCGCGGGTGAGGCTGTCGAGGGGGACGTGAGCAAGGTCCGGATGCTCCGGGCCGAGGCGAAGGCCTGCGACCGGCGGCTGAGCCTCGTCCAGGCGCTCCAGGCCCGTACGACCGTGACCGACGTGCTCTGCGATCTGGCGGACATCCTGCCGGACAGCGTCGTGCTGGAAGAGGCGACCCTGGATTGCCCGGACACCGGGGCGGGCAGGGGTCCGCTCCTCCACCTGCGCGGCGTCGCGGCGAAGGAGACCGTCGTGACCCAGATGCTCTCGGCCCTGGAGACCTCGAAGTTGTTTCAGCGGGCGGTGCTTGTGGAATCGAAGCCCTATGCCCGGGAAGACGGCGAGCGGCGGTCTTTTGTTCTGGAAGTCAACGTGGTTGCGCCGGCCGCGGTTAAGGAGCGGGGCACGTGACGTGGCGCGCGAGCCAACGCAAGTGCTGGGTGGTGGACCGGCAGCAACTGCTGATCCTCCTCGTGGGGGCGGTCATGGTGGCCAGTTTCTTCCTGTTCATCCTGTGGCCGAAGCAGCGCGAACTGTCGGCCCTCGGCGAGGAGGTGGAGCACGAGCGCGGCCGGGTGAACCAGAAGGTCCTCGCCAGCCGCGAGGGCGTCTACGTTTCGGCGCGGATTCCCGGCCTGCGGATGGCGAAGGATTCGTGCGAGCGCCGCCTGCCGGTCGAGCCGCGCGTGGCTGACTTCCTCCAAAAGGTCGCCGAGTGTGTGGCGACGGAGCCTCAAGTGACCCATGAAATCCAGCAGGCCGAGGCGAACGTGGCGCCGGTCCCCTCGCCGGCCGTTCCGATCTCGCTGCGGTTGACCGGGCCGGCCGAAGCCGTCTATCGCTGCCTGGCGAGGATCGAGGGGCTGGAACGCCTGAACCGGGTTCGTCGGGCGCGTATTACTGCCGGACCCGGTGCGGGCCAGGTGGTGGCCGAGACGGCGCTGGTGGTGTACTACCTTCCGACGGATGAGCCGGCGGCCGTTCCTGACGGCGGCGCCGATGGACACAAGACAGAGGCGACGACCGGATGAACGCCAAGGAACCCACAGCCGCCGCGACGGCGCGATCGACTCGCTGCGCGGGCCTTCTGGCCTGGTTGGCGCCACGCCAGCGAGGCCGGTGGGCCACCTGCCGCGGCCGGTGGATCAAGACCGTCCTGACGGCGGCGCTCCTCATCACGGGGCTGAGCGCTTGGGCGGTGGCCCTCGTTCAGCCGTGGACCGGCCGCTCGGGAGACCTGGACGTTATCTCCTTCGGCCCCGGCGTGGATGCGGCGAAGGTCCGGTCGGCCTCGGTCGACGGCCGGAAACTGGTGCCGGAGTACGTTCCGCCGACCCGGAAGCCGCTCCGGCGGAACCCGTTCGAAGGGGCGCGTCCGACTGGCGCGGCGCCGCCGGCCGAGCGGGCGGGCGACGGGACCGGCCCCGCCCAGGGCGGGCCGCCCGCGCCGGAGCCGGCGCCTCAGGTCGCGCCCGCGCCGACGGCGATGAAGGTGCTGGAGAGGGTGAGAGGTCTGAAGCTCGAGGTGTCCTGATCACGCCGGCGGGAGAGCGCTGGGCCGTGATCGGGGGCGAAAGTTACCAGGAGGGGGATGCCGTGGCCGGCCTGGAGATCGTCGAGATCCAGGAAGGCCACGTCAAACTCCAGCAGGCCGGCATGACCTGCCTGCTGCGAATGGAGTAAAGGAGCGTCGCTATGGAGAGGCCAATGGGTGTCGAACGCAGTCGATGGAGGGTCTGGCTTCTGGCCGGTGTGTTGGCGGCCGGGTACCTCGCGCTGGGGGCCGGCGCCGCCGATGGCGCGCAGAAAAGCTCGGCGATCCGAGCGGGGGACAATGAGATGGCGGCGGCTGCGGCGGCGCCCGCCAAAGCGCCTCCTCCGCCGGCGCCGAAGGTGGCGCCGAAGCCGGCGCCTGCCGAGCAGCCGAAGGCGCCGCCCGCCGAAGCGGCGGGGCCGCCCACGGTCGGGACGGTCACCGCCTCGCGCGACGCCGAGGGCAAGATCGAGCTCCACGTCAAGAACGAGGAGCTTGCCAACATCCTCGAACTCCTGTCGCGCCAGTATGAGCTCAACATGATCGCCAGCAAGGGCGCCAAGGGGCGCGTGACGCTCGACCTGTACAAGGTCTCGGTGGACCAGGTCCTCGACGCGCTCTGCCGCGCCGCCGGGTTGAAGTGGGTCCGCGAGGGCAATTCCATCTACATCTATACGCACGAGGAGATGGCGGCACAGGAGGCCGAGGTGTCGCGCATGGTCACCGAGGTCTTTTCGCTGAACTACCTCTCGGCCGAGGAAGCCCAGAAAATCGTCGCGCCCGCCCTCTCGCCGAAGGCGACCGTGGCCGTCAACTCGGCGCCCGGCAAGGGCATCCCGAGCGGCGGGACCGGCGACACGGGCGGCAACAGTTTCGGCCTCCAGGACACCCTGGTGATCCGCGATTTCCCGGAGCACCTGGAACAGGCGCGGGCCGTCCTTAAGCAGATGGACCGCCGGCCCCGCCAGGTCCTCGTCGAGGCGACGATCCTCAAGGTCGAGCTCGATGACACGACCAGCCTGGGCATCGACTTCAATACCCTGGCCCGAAGGTCCTGGCCCTCAACAAGCAGCGGGCGGAGGTCATCGTGGGCCAGCGCCTCGGCTACAAGACCACCACGACCACCGAAACCACGACGGTTCAGACCATCGAGTTCCTCGACAGCGGCACGCAGTTGATCTTCCGGCCCTTCATCAGCGATGACGGCTACGTCCGCATGGAGATCCATCCGAAAATCTCGAAGGGCCTGGTGGATCCCGCGACGGGCCTGCCGTCCGAAACGACGACCGAGGTTACGTGCAACATCATGGTCAAGGACGGCCACACGGTCGTCATCGGCGGCCTCTTCAGGGAGACGACGTTTACGCGAAGGCTTCACGTTCTTTACGCGCGAACGCATCACCAGCAGCTACATGCAGGCGGCCCATGACGCTTGGCAGCGCTACCAGAAGACCAAGTCGCCCAAGGACCTGGAAAGCGCCTACTGGAACGTCTCCCTGTCGCTCTACGCATCGCCGAACAACATCAAGGGGCTGCAACTGAAAGACGAGATCTACCTGGAGAAGACCGGCGAGCCCTATGAGCCGCCGAACTGGACGATCTGGGACACCATCGGGGACCGCCTGAAGGACATGGACGAGGCCAAGCGGGTGACCGCCGAGCAGGGCACGGCGCCTCCGCCGCCGACCCCGCCGCCCCCGGCGACGCGTCCGCCCGGAACGAAGCCCCCGGCCGGCCAGGCACCCGCCGCCGCGGCGCCGAAGGAGGCCCGAAATGCGAAGTAAGCGAATCGCACTTGGCGTGGCCGTCGCCTGCGGCTTCCTCCTTCTCGGCTGCGGCCAGACGGACATCGACAAGAATCGCGCCCAGGCCCGCCAGCGATGGGACCAGTCGCGGGCCGAGATGGTCACGAAGCTCGCCGAGGGCTCCTACCAGCGCGGCGAGTTCGGGCGCGCCAACGAGCACGTGGCCGAACTGATCCGGGCCGGCGTGACGTACGCGCCCGCCCATGTCCTGGCGGCGCGGCTGGCGGCACAGAGGGGCGACCTCGACAAGGCCCGCGAGCGGGCCGTCCGCCTGAGCCCGCACGAGGCCAAGTACGTTCTGGCGGAGACCGAGCTTCTTGTGGCCCAAGGCAAGGGCGACGAGGCGGCCAAGGACCTTTGCGAGGCCGTCAAGCGGACGCCCGGCCGGGCCGAGCTCCATTCGGCCCTCGGCGACGTCCTCAGCATGCTGAAACTGCACGGCGAGGCCGTGGGCAGCTACCGGGCCGCCATGCACCTCAAGCCCGACCTGCCGGGCGCGAAAGAGCGCCTCGCCAGGGCGCTGTTCCGTTCGGGCGCCTACGCGGAGGCCGAACCGCTCCTGGCCGAGCTGGCCGGTGCGGAGCCGGAGTTCGTGTCACGCTGGGTCCGGCTGATGCGGGCCGACTGCCTCCTGGCGATGGGCCGCGCACCGGAGGCCCGGACCATCTACGAGGCCCACCGGCTCCTGGCGCCCAAGACGGCCGCGCCGCTGATCGGCCTGGCCAAATGCGACATCCTGGAGAACCACTTGGCGTTGGCCGGCGATCGGCTGGAGGTGGTGCTGGCGATCCAGCCGCAGGATCCGGAGGCCCATGCGCTCATGGGGTACGTCCGCGTGGCAACCGGCCGACCGGGCGAGGCGCTGGCGCACCTGAGACTGGCGCTCGACAATCCGGATTGCCAGGGGCGCCGCACCGTCGAGCAGCTCCTCGCGCAGGCCGAGAAGGTGGTCACGGAATTCTAGCGAGACAGGTGACCCCCGGAATCCGGGTGGCATGGCCACGCGCCGTTGCGTGGCCATGAAGCCACACACCAGGGGTCATGCTTCGCATGGCCACCCACCAGCGGGTGGCCATGCCACCCAAGAATGAGACGTTCCAGTGGAGACCTGAGGGAGGTCGTCGGTCGTGATTGAACTGCGGCGCGCCGCGGCGGTCGTGTTCCTCTTTCTGGGAGTGGGAGTGGCCCTCCACCTCCTCTTGGAGCCCGTGCGCGAGGCGGGCCAGCCGGCCGCGGTCAAGGCGATGACTCTGGGCGCGGGCATGGCCCTGGCGGTGCTCGGCATCGTCGGCGGCTTCCTCATCGCCCGCGTGCCGAAGGAGCGGATCAGCAGTGTGACCGACCACCTGGAGGACATGGCGCGCCGCGGGACGATCGGTCTGGCGATCAGCGAGACCGAGGCCGACGCCCTGGGACGGCTCGGCCACGCCATCAACCACTACCTGTCGTTCGTGAAAGAAGAGGTGGAGCAGTCGCACCTGGCGGCCAAGGAGCGGCAGATCCAGACGAAGGTCCTCGATGCCGAGAAGCGGCACATCGAGGCCGTCATCCGCGCCATCAGCGACGGCGTCGTGGTCACCGACGCCTTTGGCGACCTGGTGCTGGCGAACGCCGCCGCCGAGGACACCTTCGGCTTCAAGTTCGACCCGGCGGTCCGCCGGCCCATCGAGGAGGTCATTACCGACAAAGGGTTCCTGGCCCTCGTTGACGACATGCGCGAGACGGGGCTCTTCACGTCGCACCGGGCCGTCGAGTGGATCCAGGGCGCCGGCGGGGAGGCCCGGATCTGGCGCGTCATCCTCAACACGGTCGTCGAAGGCAAGCGCCGCGACCGGATCAGCGGCGTGGTGGCCGTCCTGCACGACGTGACGAAGGAGAAGGAAATCGCCCGCATGAAGAGCGATTTCGTGTCCAACGTGTCGCACGAGCTCAAGGCCCCGCTGGCCAGCCTCCGGGCGTACACCGAGATGCTCGTCGACGGCGAGGTCAAGAGCGAGGCCGAGACCCGCGAGTACCTTCACGTCATCGGCACCGAGACGGACCGTATGAGTCGGCTGATCGACAACATCCTGAACTTGAGCAGGCTCGAGTCCGGCCTCGTGCCCGTCAACAAGGCGGACCTGGCCGTCACGGAAATCCTGCGCGACGTCGCCGACGTGATGGCGTCGCAGGCTGTCCAGAAAAACATCCGCTTGGAGGCCGACCTCGCGCCCGTCTTCTTCCGCGTCCACGGCGACCGCGACATGCTCTACCAGGCGGTCCTGAACGTCGTCTCCAATGCCATCAAGTACACGCCGGAAGGCGGCCAGGTCAGGATCTCCACCTACCTGGATGACAGCGCCGTCGTCGTCGACGTGGCCGACACGGGCTACGGCATCCCGCCCGAGGACGCCGGCAAAGTGTTCGAGAAGTTCTACCGCTCGCGCCACTCGGCCAAGGCGGCCAAGGGCACCGGCCTGGGCTTGGCGCTCGTGAAGCACGTGGTCGAAGTGGTCCACGGCGGGCGGGTCACCGTGGAAAGCGATGTTGGAAAGGGATCGGTCTTCCGGCTCTTTCTGCCGGCCGTCCGATAGGTCCCAAGGAGCTCAAAATCGCCATGCCCTGGAAGATTCTCATTGCCGACGACGAGGTCGCCATCGCCAACGTGGTGGCCCGGAAGCTTCAGAACGCCGGCCTGGAGGCCATCGTGACCACCGACGGCCAGGAGGCCTACGAGCGCGCCTCGGCCGAGCCGCCGGACTTCATCATCACCGATCTCCAGATGCCCGGCATGAGCGGGCTGGAGCTCTGCCAACGCCTGACGACGGAACTCGACAAGCCGATCCCCACGATCCTTCTGACGGCCAAGGGGTTTGAGATTGACGGCACGAGCCTGGCGCATCTGCCGATCCTTCGCGTCATGGCCAAGCCGTTCAGCCCGAGCGAGCTCCTGGCCAACGTCCGGGAGGCGCTGGGCATCCGCACGGCGAGCCCCGCGACTCGCTTCGCTCGCTCGGGGGTGACAGGATCATAGGGACACGCCACACAGGCGCGGGTCAGCAGACCCGCCGCACGAAACAGCCTTGTACGGTCAGGAGATCCGGGTGTCGCAAGGTCTGACAACCTGTTTGCCGGCGCCCCGGCTGGGGCTCCCTGCCGGTCTGGCCTCGGAGATCCTCGAGCGGACCGGCGTGGAAGTCGCGTTCTACCTTCCCGACGGCACGCGCGTCCGCGAGGAGGGGGGCGACGGCGCCGAGACCGCGGACGCCGCGCCGGCCCTGGTGCTCGAGGCGGTTCGCGAAAACGCGGACCGTCTGGAAGGGGGCGCGGGCGAGGTCCGCCTGGCGTCGCTGCTTCGCCGGCGGTCGCGGCTGGTCCTCGTGGCGCTGGCGCGGGTCCCAGTCTCCGGGCCGGCGGGCGAGGGCATGGGACGGCAGTTGCTCGCGGCCGTTGCCGACCTGGTGCGGGCCCGCATGGCCGAGGCGGAGACCTGCCGCGAGCGCGACCAGACCACCGAGGCGCTCACGCAGTGCTACGAGGAAATCAGTCTTCTGCATAACCTCGGCGAGGCGCTTCGCGTGAACCGCCCCGTGGCGGAGTTCCTGGACGACGTCTGTTCGGCGCTTCGCGAGACCCTCGGGGCCGAGGCCGTGGCGGCCTGGTTGCCGGCGGGGACCGGCCTCGAGCCCGTGACGGTGGTGGCCGGCCGGTTGCCCTGCCTGGTATCGGACCTGCCCGTCCTTGTCGGACGGGTCCTCGCGGGGCTCGAACCGGAGAAGCCCGTTCTCATCAACAACCACCTGGGCGACGACCCCGCCTTGGGCGGGTTCTCCATGGCTTTGGAGCGGCTTGTGGTGGTGCCGCTGCCGGTCGGGCAGGAAGGCGCCGGGGCCATCGCGGCCTTCAACCGCCCCGGCGGGGAGTTCGGGAGCGCCGACGCCAAGCTCATCCGGTCCGGCGCCTCGGCGAGCGCCGTCTTCATCGACAACCGGCGCCTTTACGTGCAGCTCCAGCAGTTGATGCTCGACCTGGTCCACACGCTGGTCTCCAGCGTCGACGCCAAGGACCCCTACACGTGCGGGCACAGCACCCGCGTGGCCATCACGTGCCGCGAGGTGGCGCGCGGCATGGGCTTTGCCGGCGACGCGTTGAAGGAAGTGTATATGGCCGGCCTGCTCCACGACATCGGCAAGATCGGCACGCCGGAAGCGATCCTTCGGAAGCCCGGCCTTCTGCTGCCGGAGGAGCGCGACATCATGCGCCGGCACGTGGAGGTCGGCGGGCAGATCCTGAGCGGCATCCGCAGGCTCGAATTCATCCGCGAGGCCGTCCTCTATCACCACGAGCACCTGGACGGCAGCGGTTACCCCGGCGGGTTGAAGGGCGAGGCGATCCCGCTGGTAGCGCGGATCATCGCCCTGGCCGACGCCTTCGATGCGATGACCAGCAACCGGCCCTATCGGCCGATGTTGCCCCTGGAGGACGTGAAGCGCGAGATCGGCCGGGCCACCGGCACGCAGTTCGACCCGCAGGTCGTCCGGGCGTTCCTGGGACTTGACTTCGGGCGCCTGATGCAGCAGTTTGCCGACTCACCCGAGAAGCTCCGGGCCGGCGGCAGCGAGAAATGAGACGCCACATGCCGACTACAGCCGACGCCTACGGCAGTATGACCGTGCTTTCAACGGAACCGGCGCTCACGCGGGCGGAGGACGAGGTCTTCCGCCGCATCGCCGCCGAGCAGATCCGCGCCGGCGGCCGATGGTTCGTCCTGGACCTCTCCCGGGTCGGGTACCTCGACAGCCAGGGGCTGGAGGACCTCTTGTGGTTCCAGGAGCAGGTTGAGGCCGCGCAGGGCGTCACCACGGTGGCGGGCCTCAAGGGGCACGCCCGCCGGATCTTCGAGATGGTCCGCTTCGATAAGAAGTTTGATGTCTTCGAGAACGTTCACGAGGCCGTGAAGAGCTTTCACTAGCTATGACCACAGCCACGAAACAACGGGCCCGGCTGGGCGACCTGCTGATGGCGCACGGCGTCATCACGGCGGGGCAGCTGGCCAACGCGCTGGAGGTGCAGCAGCAAGGTCAGCAAGAGCGGCTCATCGGCGAAATCCTGGTGGACCTCGGCTACGCGAGCCAGGAGCAGGTGCTCGCGGCGGTCGCGGAGGCGTGCGGCGTGCCGTTCGTGCGCCTCACCCCGCAACTGGTCGATGCCGCCGTGCGTTCCGCCCTGCCGGAGGTC
>JAPLML010000645.1 GCA_026387055.1 Planctomycetota bacterium
TTGCCGAGACGTTCCCCGGCATCGTCCAGGACGGCCCGCGGGTCTTCACGGTGGCGATCCAGGGCAAGCCGGTCCTCACGGACCTCGACGTGATGAAGGCTGCCGGCGGGTTCGGCAAGCCCCTGGTCAAGGAGTTCAAGGGCGTGAAAGTGACCGACGGGAAGCTCATGATCGAGTTCACGCCCAAGGCGCAGAACCCCGAGATCAACGGCATCGAAGTTATCGGCGAGTAGGCGATCCGACATTGGCGCGCCGTGTGGCACGGCGGGCTTGCCCCGCCGTGGCGGATGGTCGGTGCGCCCCCCACGGCCGGACAAGCCGGCCGTGCCACATGCCCCACGGAGCATCCCTTGTCCCATGCCGCCTGGAAGAAACGCCTCGCGCGTCTCCTGCGTCGCCAGAAGGCCCTCCTCGGACGCCGGAACAAGGTCGATCCCACGTGGGAGAACGGCTGGTTCGAGCGGTACCGCGACCCGGTGCTCACGGAGGCCCATGTCCCGATCTTCTGGCGTTATGACCTCGACCCGGCGCGGAATCCGCACCTGCTGGAGCGGCTGGGCGTCAACGCCGTCTTCAACCCCGGCGCGATCGATCTGGACGGGAAAATCTGCCTCGTCTGCCGCGTCGAAGGCTGCGACCGCAAGTCGTTCTTTGCCGTGGCCGAGTCGAAGACGGGCACCGGCGGCTTCCGCTTCCGCGAGCGCCCCATCCTGATGCCCGAGACCGCCGACCCGGACGTCAACGTCTACGACATGCGCCTGGTGCACCATGAGGACGGATGGATTTATGGACTGTTCTGCACGGAGCGCAAGGACCCCGCCGCGCCGCCGGGCGATACCTCCAGCGCCGCGGCCCAGTGCGGCATCGCGCGGACGCGGGACCTCGACGCGTGGGAGCGGCTCGACGACCTCAAGTCCGACTCGGCCCAGCAGCGCAACGTGGTCCTCCATCCGGAGTTCGTGGGCGGCAAGTACGCCTTCTACACGCGGCCGCAGGACTCCTTTCTCGAGGCGGGCAAGGGCGGCGGCATCGGGTGGGCCGTGGCCGACTCGATCGAGCACGCCGTCATCCGCGAAGAGAAGATCATCGACGCCAAGAGTTATCACACCATCAAGGAGGTGAAGAACGGCGCGGGGCCGCCGCCGCTGAGGACGCCCAGGGGGTGGCTCCACATCGCTCACGGCGTCCGTAACACGGCCGCCGGCCTGCGGTACGTCCTGTACGCGCTGCTGTGCGACCTTGCGCACCCCGAGCGCGTCCTCCATCGGCCCGGCGGCTACTTCATCGCCGCGCGGGGCGAGGAGCGCGTGGGCGACGTGTCGAACGTGGTGTTCTCGAACGGGGCGGTCCTCCGGGGCGACGGCCGCCTCTTCATCTACTACGCCTCCAGCGACACGCGGATCCACGTCGCCACGACGACGCTCGACCGGATGCTGGATTACGTGACGAACACGCCCGAGGACCCGCTGCGCTCGTACGCCTGCGTGGTCCAGCGCCACGAGCTCATCAACCGGAACCTGGCGACCGCCAAGCGCCGCCGGTTGAAGCGATGAGGCGGCGCGAGCCATGACCACGCAGCCCAGCCTCGATCCGGCGGCGGTCAGCCTGCCGCGGCGGCGGAGCCTGATCTTCCTGGGCGCCGCCGTGGCCTGCGTCGGCGCCACGATGGCCTTCCAGATGGGCCTGAACACGAACTTCCTGGTCGAAGAGATCGGCGTGTCGGGCTTCGAGCAGGGCCTCCTGGAGTCGGTGCGCGAGAGTTGCGGGGTGGTCGCGTTCGGCGTGCTGGCGATTCTGGCGGGCTTTGCCGAGCCGCTGGTCGGCGCGGCGATGCTGCTGCTCTTGGCGGCCGGCCTCGCGGCCTACGCGGGCGTCCACAGTTACTGGGTGGTGGTCCTCCTGAGCGTGGTGTGGAGCCAGGGCCTGCACGTCTGGATGCCGCTGCCGCAGTCGATGACGCTGGCCCTCGCCGAGCCGGGGCGGACGGGCCACCGGCTGGGACAGATCGGCGCCGCGGGTTCCGCGGGGTGGGGCCTGGGGCTGGGGGCGGCGCTCCTCCTGGGCTATCTGGGCGTGTCGATGCGGCCGATGTACCTGGTGGCGGGGGGCGCGGCCGCGCTGGGGGCGGTGGCCTGCCTGGGCATTAACCGCCAGGTGAAGACGCCGGGCCCGCGGCTCGTCTTCAGCCGCCGGTACAGGCTTTACTACCTCCTGTGCTTTCTCGAAGGGTGGCGGAAACAGATCTTCATCTGTTTTGCCGGGTTCCTGCTCGTGAAGATTTACGGGGTGAAACTGCCCGTCATCCTTGGCCTCTTCGCGGTCGTGCAGGTCATCAGCTTCTTCGCGGCGCCGCGGGTGGGGCGGCTGATCGACCGCCTCGGCGAGCGGCGCATCCTCGTCGTCTACTTCGCCACCCTCATCGCGGTCTTTCTGGGGTACGCCCTCATCCCCAACCTCTACGTTCTCTACGCGCTCTTTGTCGTAGACGGCGTGGTCTGGACGCTGGCGATGGCCCTGACGACGTACGTGAACCGCATCGCGCCGCCGAGCGAGCACACGCCCACCTTGAGCATGGGGGTGGCGATGAACCACGTGGCGGCGGTCACCATGCCGCTGGCCGGCGGCCTGCTGTGGACCCACCTCGGCTACCAGTGGACCTTTGCCCTGGGGGCGTTCGCGGCGGCCATCAGCATCGCGGTGGCCCTGCGCGTGCCGAAACACCAACGCGCCGCGCCTGCCGTCCCGTAGGCGGGGGCAAACGCCGCGGTGCGTGTTCAGCGTGGGCGTTATGGCCGGGTGGCTGGGCCACGCGCTGTTGCGTGGCCGTGCAGGGTCATGTGGGGGAGCAAGCAGGGCCACGCAACAGCGCGTGACCGTGCCACCCCCGACGCCCTGCTCGGCGCGGAAGATTAGGTTTGCTTTTGCGGCCCCGAGGGCGTATCCTTT
>JAPLML010000313.1 GCA_026387055.1 Planctomycetota bacterium
GGAGTGGTCGTGACGGGGAGAGTTTGTCGACGCTGCGCGACGACGCCGTGCGTGTCAGGAGAGCAAAAGCTGTGGGAACGGGTCCCCAAAGGCCAAAAGCGCCGGAGGCGAAATCGGGAAGGCCTCTTGACATTCGGCAGCCTTTCATGAATAGCGGGGAGCCGAAGGCGACCGCGTAACAAGGAGGTGTGACCGTGAAACTGAAAAGCATCATCGTAATTGCCGCCGTGCTCGGCCTCGCCGTCTCGGCGGGCGCCCAGGAAAAGTTCACCTATGTCGATCTCGCCAAGCGCCTGACCGACCTCGAGCGCCTGGCGGTCCTGCCGGCGCCGGGCGACACCTGCGCCCAGTGGTCGAGTTACGACCGCGCGTCGAAGTACGACGCCGCCGCGGGCAAGTACGTCGCGTGGGACGCCAACGGCGACGGCGGCGGCATCATCCGCAGGGAGGGCGACCTCTCGGTCTTCGCCGAGATGGAAGGCCCGGGGTGCATCTGGCGGATCTGGTCGGCCAAGGCCGACGGCGGCCGCGTGCGCATCTACCTCGACAGCGCCGCCGAGCCGGCCGTCGACCTGCCGTTCGCCGGCTACTTCGACCGCAAGAGCGCCCCATTCGTCTACCCGTCGCTCGTGCACGATGCCGCGAGCGGCAAGAACAACTACGTGCCCATCCCCTATCAGAAGTCGTGCAAGATCGTGGCCGAGAAGGGGTGGGGCAACTACTTCCAGTTCGTCTACGAGACGTTCCCGAAGGGGACCGCCGTGCCGACGTTCAAGCGCGACCTTGCGGCCGAGGAGACGGCGGCGCTCGAGGCGGCCGATGAGATCCTCTCGAACAAGCGCGGCGAGGACCCCGCCGGCAAGCGCGACGGCGAGGCCGCGGTCTCGAAGAACGCCGCGGTGGCCGGGGGCAAGTCGGTGACGGCGGCCAAGGTCGACGGCCCGCGGGCCATCACGGCCATCCGCGTCAAGATGGACCTCGGCTCGAAGGACGAGGAGATCGCGGCGCTGCGGGAGCTTGCGATCCGCATCACGTGGGACGGCGAGAAGACGCCGGCGGTCTGGGCGCCGCTGGGCGACTTCTTCGGCACCGCTCCGGGCGTCAACAAGTATAAATCACTGCCGCTCGGGATGACCGACGACGGCTGGTACGCCCTCTGGTACATGCCGTTCGAGAAGTCGGCCCTGGTGGAGATCGTCAACGACGGCGCCGCCGAGCGGACGGTCGCGGTCAGCGTGACGCACGCGCCGCTGGCCCGCCCCGTCGCCGGGCTCGGCCGCTTCCACGCGAAGTGGCACCGCGACGCGCTGCTTCCCGCGGAGCCGGAGCGCAAGATCGACTGGACCATGCTCAAGGTCGAGGGGCGCGGCCGGTACTGCGGCGTGGTGCTCCACGTGTGGAACCCCCGCGGCGGGTGGTGGGGCGAGGGCGACGAAAAGTTCTTCGTCGACGGCGAGAAGTTCCCCTCGACCATCGGCACCGGCTCCGAGGACTACTTCGGCTACGCCTGGTGCAACCCCACGCTCTTCCAGAACGCCTACCACAACCAGACGATCTCGAACAACAACAAGGGCCACGTGTCGGTCAACCGCTGGCACGTCACCGACAACGTCCCGTTCCAGAAATCCTTTGAAGGAGATATAGAGAAATATTATCCGAACGCGAAGCCCACGCTCTATGCCTGCACGGCCTTCTGGTACCAGGCCCCCGGCGACGCGGACCCGTACGAGCCGGCGCCGCTCGACCAGAGGGTCGGGTACTGGACGGCCCCGGCCCCGTCGGGCGTCAAGGGCGCCCTCGAAGGCGAGACGATGGAGATCCTCGGGAAGACCGGCGGCGAGGTCAACCCGCAGGACCTCGACGGCTTCGGCAGCGGCTGGAGCAACGACTGCCACCTCTGGTGGACGCGTGCCAAGCCTGGCGACAAGCTCGATCTCGCGCTCCCCGTCAAGGACGCCGGCAAGTACAAGCTCACCGCCCGGATGACCAAGGCCCGCGACTACGGCATCGTACAGATTTATCTCGATGGCCAGAAACTCGGCGGCCCGATCGACCTCTACAATCCCGACGTGGCGCCCACGGGCGTCCTCAACTGGGGCACGCACGACCTCACGGCCGGAAAGCACAAGCTCACCCTCGAGATCATCGGCGCCAACGACAAGGCCGTCAAGGCGTACATGGCGGGGCTGGACTACGTCAAACTCGAAAAAGAATAGTTCAAGGTTCGAAGTTCAAGGTTCAAAGTTCAAGGTTCAAAGTTCAAGGTTCAAAGTTCAAGGTTCAAAGTTCAAGGTTCAAAGTTCAAGGTTCAAAGTTCAAGGTTCAAAGTTCAAGGTTCAAAGTTCAAGGTTCAAGGTTCGGTTCAAGGTTCAAAGTTCAAGGTTCAAGGTTCAAAGTCAAAAAAGGAACGGCGCCGGCACGCGGCGCCGTTTCTTTCACTTTGAACTTTGAACCTTGAACTTTGAACTTCCTTTGCCTTACCACCCCGGGTCGGGGCGCACGTTCGCCTTCGTCCCCTTCGGGCCGACGATGTAGAGGGGGCTTTCGCCCAGCGGCACGGGCAGGCTGCCGGTCCGCACCTTGTCGTAGGGCACGGTGCGGCGGGTGCCGAAGAGGTCGTAGAACGTGAGGCCCTTCTCGGTGTTCGAGACGCGTGCGTAGGCGTACGGCTTGGGGCTCCACGCGACCAGCGTGTCCTCGCCGGCCTTCTCGTCCGCAAAGACCGCCGCGTACACGTCGGGGCCGAAGGCGTCGTTGCGGACATGGCGCTTGCCCTCGAGCATTCGTGTCATAAACGCATAGGCATAATAGGAATACTTCGGCTGCCCGTCGGCCCGCACGAGGCCCACCATGTCGGCCTGGTCGAACTGGCGCGTGCCGCCGTCCTTGAGGGTCCACCAGAACGCCTTGGCGATCTTCCCCGAGGCGATGCCCAGCACGTGGAACCGCACCGCCAGGTCCGCCTGCCGCAGCTCGGAGGTGCCGTACGGATGGATATGCGTGTTCCAGCAGATCTCCGTGACCCACAGCGGCTTCGGCTTGCCGGATTTCGCCAGGACCTTCACGAGCTCGTCGGCCTGCTCCAGGTAGCTCATGTGCACGAGCGGGTAATCGGGCCCGAGGTCGTGCTTGTGCCAGCTTTTGACGTACTGGTCGAGCTCCCACCAGTCCAGCTTGTCCTCCGGGGCCGACGGCGGGCGGTAGGGGTGGAAGCACGCGACGTCGAAGCAGTCGTACGGCACGAGCTTGAGGATCTTCTCGGCCCAGAGGACGTCGCAGAAGGCCATGTTGAGGCCCAGGACCTTGGCGTCGCCGCTCGCCTCATGGATCGCCTTGCCGGCCGCGGCCAGGAGGCGGGCGTACTCGGCGGGCGTGCCGTTCCAGTACCCGCCGTTCGGCTCGTTCCAGATCTGCCAGTGATCGACCTTGCCCTTGAATCGCCGGGCCGCCTCGCCCGCGAGGTGCGCGTAGGCCGCCGCGCCCTCGGGCGTGCGCGGGTCGTGGAAGGGCGGGGCGTAGGCGAGGTCGCCGAAAAGGAGGATGCCGTGCTTGCGGCACTGGTCCACGAGCCGCTCGTACGGCGCCCAGTCGTACTGGCCCTTTTCGCGCTCGATGCGGCGCCAGGTGAAGTCCTGCCGGCCCCACTTGATCCCCGCGTCCTGCATGAGCTTCAGCCGGG
>JAPLML010000107.1 GCA_026387055.1 Planctomycetota bacterium
CATCGGGGGCCGTCGCCGATCACGCCGTGGTACGGGCCGCCGCGCGGTTTCGCGTTCAAGCGCGAGGTGCAACCGGTCCTCGACGCCTACTGCGTCCGGTGCCACGACGGCCGGCCCCGCGACGACGGGCAGGTCCTGCCCGACTTCACGGTCAGGGCCGAAGTCCATCCGAAGGCCACGGACGAGGGCTACAACCGGGGCACGAAGTTCTCGCCGTCGTACATCGCCCTGCGCAGCTACGTCCGCGGGCACACGATCGAGAGCGACATGCACCTGCTGGAGCCGTGCGAGTTCCACGCCGCCACGACCGAGCTCGTGCAGAGGCTCAAGAAGGGCCACCAGGGGGTCGCGCTGGACGGCGAGGCATGGGAACGCCTGTATACATGGATCGACCTGAATACGCCCTACCACGGGGCGTGGCGCGAGATCGTCGGCGACGCCAAGGTCCATGACCAGCGCCAGCGGCGGCTGGCCATGGACCGCCTCTACGCCGGCCGCGACGACGACCCGGAGGCCGACGCCGACCTTCCCGCCGCCGTCGTTCGGGCAGCGACGTCCAGCGTCTCCGATACGCCGGCGCAGAGCGGCGGGCATCCGGCGTGCGCCGGCTGGCCCTTTGATGCCGCCGAGGCGAAGCGCCGCCAGGCTGCCGGCGGGCCGGTCGCGCGGGGCGTGGAGCTCGGCGGCGGGATCACGCTTGAGCTGGTCCGCGTGCCCGAGGGAGAGTTCGTCATGGGCGATGCCGGCGGCTTGGCCGATGAGAAGCCGCTCGCCCCCGTGCGAATCGGCAAACCCTTCTGGATGGGGAAGTTCGAGGTCACCAACGAACAGTTCGCCGCGTTCGACCCGGCGCACGACAGCCGCCTCGAGGTCGGCGACTTCCTCCAGTTCAGCGTCCAGGAGCGGGGGTACCCCGTCAACGGCCCCAAGCAGCCCGTCTGCCGCATCAGTTGGCAGGAGGCGATGGCGTTCTGCCGGTGGCTCTCGGATAAGACAGGGGAGCGTTTCACGCTTCCCACGGAGGCCCAGTGGGAGTATGCCTGCCGCGCGGGCACCGCCACGGCGCTGTGGTACGGCGGCGAGGACGTCGACTTCGCCCCGTTCGCGAACCTGGCCGACCGGAACCTACGGGCGGTGGACACGTTCGGGTGGAACCTTCCGTCGGGGGCCGTGCCGCCGTGGAGACCTGCCGTCGAGAGCGTGAACGACGGTCACCGGGTCTCGGCGCCCGTGGGCTCGTACAGGCCGAACGCCTGGGGCCTGTACGACATGCACGGCAACGTCTGGGAATGGACGCGCACCGCCTACCGCCCCTACCCTTACGCATCGGATGACGGCCGGGACTCGGCCGACGGGGCGGCGTCCAAGGTCGTTCGCGGCGGCTCGTGGTACGATCGACCGAAACGTTGCCGCTCGGCGTTCCGACTGGACTACCCCGCCTGGCAGGGCGTGTACAATGTTGGGGTCCGGGTGATCTGTGAGGATCGGGCGAGCCGCGTCGCTGCTCGGGGATCACCACCCGCGGCGCCGCCGCCGCGACGATTCGACTCCGCCGAGTAGCCGGCTCGCCTGCCCCCTCATCCATAGGGAACCCCCGCGCGGGCGCGGTCTTCTCACGGCCGCAAGGGCTCGCCTCGTGCGATGGCCGTCACGCGCACGCGGCCGCTCGCCCCCTGGGGCGGCTCGCAGGTGAAAGCCAGCCGATTGTCGCCCGCCTCCAGCTTCGGCGGGTCTCCCCGAGGCGCGAGGGTGGCCAGGAGGGCGCCGCGCGCGTCGTACAGCCTGCATGCCTCGGCAGATTCCATCTCGAGGTACTGCCCGCTTTCGAGCGTCACGGGGAAGACGATCCGGCTTCCGCCAACGGTCAGCGCCGGATCCTTCAACGTCACCTTGACGACGGGCAATGCCTTGACGGGGCCGAGGAAGCACTTGGCTGCACTGTTCGGCGGGAGGTTGTTGCAGTAAACGCTCAGGGCGCTGGTGTGGCTGCGTATCAGCGGCGAGCGGAACACGGCGCTCGTGCCGCCGTAGGGCCAGGCGTAGTCGCCGAAGCGGTCGGCGTCGCGCTCCCGCAGGAGGAGCTCGACATATCGCCATCCCGTGAAGTCAACGTCGACGTAGTGCTCGGCCCACGTGGGCCAGAACTGCGCGGGGTTCGTGAGTTGCAGGTTCAGGAGTTCCCCTTTCCCGTCCCCGTGAATCCAGACACCCATCGCGGCGCACTTCTGGAGGTTCACGGGCGGGTCGAAGACCTTGCGGATGGCGGCCCAGGCCCCCGTGCGGGCAGCCACGCTGCCGGCGGCCGTGAGACAACCCGTCGCGGCCCCGTCTCGCCTCACCTCGGTCGACGGCGCCCAGGAGGCGGTGACGCCCGGCGCGGCGCCGGCCGCAGCGAACTCCTCCGGTTTGTCGAACCGGGCCAGAACGACGGCATCGGGCGAATCGTACGGCGCCGCGGCGTAAAGGGCCTCAATCCGCAGGCGAAGGGGCTGCGGACCCCAGCGATTCCGCACCGTCCACGTGCTCGTGCCATCCTGAAGGCCGGTCACCTTGTGCGAGAGGTAGTCGACAGGCACGAACTGCCAGGCGCCGTCCGGGGCCTGGGCCAGGTGGAACTCCTCGCGCGGCGCCCGCAACCGCTCACGCACCGACGCCGGAACCTGCCGCCCCAACCGCAGCCGCTCGTACCGGCCGATCATCTCCAGGTACTCGTCCTGGCGGGCGTTAGCAGGGCGGCCGCCGACGTCAATCCCCTGGAACGACATGGGCGCGTCGGTGGCGAGCGCCTTCGAGCAGAGGTACTCGATCTCGTCGGGGAACTCGGCGGGGTGGTCCTCGGAGGGGCCGAGAATCGCCCACCACCCGAGCTGGGCCGTCAGCAGGCTGCCTGCCCGGTAACCCTCGGCGTCGCGGCAGTGGACGTCGGTGAACCGCTTCAGCCCCCAGTGCGGATAGTCGTAGGCGCCGAGGCGCGAATGGAACGTCCAGGAGTGGTATCCCCACTCGCTGGCCTCGACGAGGACCCGCCCCTTGAGGCGCCGGAACAGCGCCTCGCGCATCTTGGCGCAGCCGTACCAGCCGTCGGGCATCCCCTCGGCCCCGTCCATGTAGATCATGTCGAACCCGCACGCGTTGAACGGCCGGGCGATGCAGTCGGCCACGTCGTCGACAAGCGTGGAGTTCTCGTCGGGCTGGAAGGTGCTGTAAATGGCGAAGAGGTGATGGGCGGCCTCGCCCTTGGCATGGGGCGCGGCCTTCGTGCCCAGCGCGCCGCGCACGCAGCCCGTGAGGCCGAAGGGCGCCGTCCGCGCCAAACCCGTGTACTGGATGAGTTCCTCGCCAATCTGCACGACGTTCGAGCGGCCGGAATACTGCCACGAGGTTTCGAGGTCCCCGGGCGGCTCCACCGTAGAGATCGCTTTATCCTCCGTGCCGACAGCCTTTGCGAGGGTGAAGCGGCCATCCTTGGCCAGCCGCTGGTCCGGCACGGGCGTGACAAACGGGTCGTCCCGAGCGATGCCCCCCGTCAAGACGTGCATACCCGCCCTGAGGCCGGCGGCGTGAATCTTCTCAACCACGCCCTTCAGCCCCTCCACGCCGCGCGGGAAGAGGTCCTTTCGGGGCTCGTAGTGGCCAAGCGACTTCTCCCATCCGATGAGATGAATCTGGGCCAGCCCCGCCTTCTTCGCCAGGGCGACCCACTGGTCGACGTTCGATTCCGAAACGGTGGCGAAGACGTAGGACCCGCGGTTCTCCTCGGCGTCCTGCGCGAACGGCCCGCCCAGGGGCGACCAGGGAAGGCCTTCCTCGCGGACAAGATCCTGGAGAACCGACCGAAGCCGGTCGGCCGGGCATCCCACCAGCGAGATCCGGGCGCCAACCATCCCGTACTTGGCATAACAGGTGGGCTCGAAGTGCGAGGGGATGCCTCCCAGCCTCAGGTTGGCCTTCAGGTTCAGGGCGCGGACGCAGACGGCAAACTCGCCGTCCGACGCCACGCCCGACATCCAACTGACGTGCTTCTCGAGGACGAGCCTCAGGGACCCGAACGCGAGCTCCTCGGCGCCCCCGCCGCGCACAGAGGCAACCTCAAGAACCAGCCAGCGGCCTTTCGGCGTAACCTTCAGGTCGACACTGGCCCCCTCCGGGAACGTGACCGTGACAAGGTCCCCGGAGGCTGTGCAGCCGATCGGCGAGACGGCCTTCCCGCCCTTGCGGAGGCAGGCGAACGGTTGCCGCCCATCCTTGCCGCCGTACTCCTTTCCGGTGCGCTTGTCGATGAACGAGAGGACGTATCCGTCCTTCCCGACAACAAGCCGGAACCCTTCGGCCTCAAGCGTCATGGCCGGCGCTGGGAGTGGCTCGGCCCCCGCCACGCCCGAGACAGAGAAGGCGATGAGGAGGGCCGGCAAGGCGGCGAAGCTCAGGTGGACTGGGTTCATTCTGGTTCTCCTCTGTCAGCCTTGGGCAACGGACCGCCGAGACATAAGTCTAGCAGGCAATCCACCCGCCCACAATCCGGCGTTCGCTTGCCCGAATGACGGCGCTTGAATCTGCCGCCGGGCTATGGTAGAAAAACCGGCATGACCTCAGCGGATCGGTTCTTCCCGAGCGGCAACGAGGCGGTGGCGCTGGCAGCCAAGGGGCTGGGCGTGGCGTTCGGCGCGGGGTATCCGGGCACGCCCGCCACGGAGATTCTCGAGGAGTTCTCGGCCCTGGGCGGCCATGCAGAGTGGTCGCCCAACGAGAAGGTGGCGATGGAGGTCGCCCTGGGCGCGGCCTACGGCGGCGCGCGGGCCCTCGTGACGATGAAGCACGTGGGCCTGAACGTGGCGGCCGACCCGCTCTTCACGGCAGCGTACACAGGGGTTTCGGGCGCCTTGGTCGTGGTCTCGGCCGACGACCCCGGCATGGCCTCGAGCCAGAACGAGCAAGACAACCGGCGATACGCCGTGGCGGCGGGCGTGCCGATGCTCGAACCGTCCGACTCGCAGGAGGCGCACGACTTCCTGGCGGAGGCCATGCGGATATCCGAGCAGTGGCGCCTGCCGGTCCTCCTGAGGATGACCACCCGCGTGTGCCACTCCAAGACGGTGGTGCGGGCGCACGCGCTCGCGGGTCCGGACCGCCCGCCCCACTTCGAGCATGACATCCAGAGCCGGGTGATGATCCCGGCTTATGCCCGGCCGGCGCACAGGCGGCTGCGCGCGAAACTCGCCGAGATCACGGCGTGGGGCGAGACCTCGCCGCTCGCTCGCCGGATCGACGGCGACCCCTCGCTCGGCATCGTTACGTCCGGCATTTCGTACGCCCACGCCCGCGAGGCCGCGCCCGGCGCGAGTTTCCTCAAGCTGGGGCTGACGTATCCGCTGCCGATCGAGACGATCCGCCGGTTCGCCGCGGGCGTCCGGCGGTGCGTCGTTATCGAGGAAGGCGATCCGTATCTGGTGGAATCGATCCGGGCGGCGGGCATCGCGGTCGAGGGGAAGGCCGAGATGTGCCGCTTCGGCGAACTGAACGTGGGCCGGGTCCGCCGCCTCCTGGCCGGCGACGTTTCGGCGGAGGCGCCCCCGGCGCGCGGCAAGCCGCCGCAGCTCTGCCTGGG
>JAPLML010000655.1 GCA_026387055.1 Planctomycetota bacterium
CAGGACCGCGCGGCCGATCGCCACCCACAAGAACCGGCAGCACCGGGCGATCGCCAACAGCCAAAGCCTTTACTCCAACGACCAGAAATGGATTGTGTACGGGTCGAACCGGACAAGGAGGTGTTGGGTGCCCGCCTTCCATTCCGCGGGCGGCTCCGGCCGCAGCCGCACGTTCTCGTCGTCACTGGGCGCCAGGGCATCCAAGACGATGTGCCGCACCCTCATCGTCCCGGGCAGGGCGGCCACCGCCAGGTCGACCTCGGCCGGCGCGTCGGAGAAGTTCCACACGAGGAGGCTCGACACCCGGAACCGCTCGTCGCGGGTGAAGAAGCCGTGGACCTTCGCGTCGGACGAGGCAACGGGCAGCCGCTCGCCGGTGAGCCGCGAGAGCAGCTTGAAGGCGAAGTACGCCGGGCGCACGGTGTCCTGGAAATCGAAGAGCCCGTCGAACTGCGGCATGCGGTTCCACCACTTCGTCATGAAGGCCGTGCCCTCGGGCGACATGAACGGCGCGAACCGCTCCGGCCGCACGTGCCAGTCGCGGATGTGGTAGTAGCAGGACGCGTCGAGTCCCGCGTCCTTCATCTGCCAGATCGTCTCCAGCACGTAGCACGGCTGGAACCGCCGGTCGAGCGGCGGATTCATGAGGTCCATGTTCCACTCGTCGAGGATCGTTTCTGCCTTCAGGCCGGAGTGCTTCTTGAGGAGGTCCTTGGCGTAGTCGACCGTCCCGCGGACTTGGCCCGGGTCGCTCGAGTAGATGTGCCACGACACGAAGTCGAGCGGCGCCTTCTCCTTTTCGCAGAAATCGAGGAGCGCAGGCAGGATGGGCGACCGCACGCTCGCCAGCGCCGGCCCGCCCACGCGGGCCTCCGGGTCGGCACCGCGGATGGCGGCGACGGTCCGCTGGTAGTAGCGGACGTAGCTCGCGGGCTGGAAGAGGTAGGGGCACCCGCCGGACTCCCCGATGTCCGGCTCGTTGGCGACCTCCCAATATCGGATGGCGGTCCCCGCGTCGCGGTAGTGCTTCACGATCGCGGAGATCAGCCGCTCCCACTCCTCGTAGTCGTTTGGCTCGACGACGGCGTGGTCGATCTTCGGAAAGAGCAGGCGGGGCTTGAAGCAGATGCACATGAGCGGTTCGGCCCCGGCCTTGCGGATCGTCTCAACGGACCGGTCGAGCGTGGCAAACTGATACCGTCCGCGCTCAGGCAGGAGGTCGAAGTACTCCTGGATGAAGAGGCGGATCATGCCGGGGCGCAGGGCGCGAACCTCGAGCACGCGGTTCTCCCACATGGGCTCTTCCGACAACCCGCCCTGCCCGAGGGCCATGCGATCGATCGCCAGCGGCCCGAGCCGCTCCGCAAACGTGGCCTTGACTGAAACGGCCCGCGTCTGGCCCTGCGCGACACTCGCCACGAGCCACACCAGGCATCCCGCCAGAAGCACCAGTTTCATGACGCACCTCCCATAGTCCGCTGTGCACGGCCTTCTTCCCGGAGGGGCGGACGCGGAGGCCCAGCCTCGGGGACCGGGACGATCGGCCAACCTTCGGCGGCGAAACGGATGTCGCGTTCGACGAACCCCCACAGGACCACGCGCTTCTTCGCGAGAAATCGTGGCCTGCGACTGAGTTCCTGGCGCACGAGGGTAGCCCCGCCGCCGTCGCTGACGAGAGAGGTCACCGGCCCGCCGCGCGCGCGGGCGAGGTGGGCTACGAAGCCGGCGGCCCCCGGTTCGTCCTGCTCATAGATGCGCAGGAAGCTGTCGCCCAGGACCAGGACCTCCGCATCGGGAGCGTCCTTGTAGGGCTCGCCAGTATCGCCGCGGAAGACCTGCTCGCAGGCGATCGCCTCGGGTCCCACCAGGCGCTCGATCGGCGGCGCCTGGAGCATCCGCACCACGTCGCCAACCCGCTGGACCGGCGCAGGTAGAACGCCGTACGGCACGGTTCCCGGCTGGACCCGGCCCCGCCCGAGGAGACGCCCGGCAGCGGCCTTGGCCGCCACGGCGAGCCCTGCCGGCGACCAGTGGGTGTCCTGGACCAGGTAAAGCGCTTCTTCGCTACGTGTGCCGGGGCATCGCTTGGCCGAACCGAAGACCTCGAACAGGTTCACCACGTCGACCCCCGCCATGTGGAGCTGCCCAAGCAGCTCCCGGGTCTGGCGGCAGACGACCACGTCGGCCGACGCCGCCCGCCGCGTGAGCTGCTCCGGATAGATGCTTTCCTTGTTCGGCACAGGCATGACGACCAGCCGGATTCCGCGGGCCGCCAACTGGTCGCGGAACGCGAGGATCGTCCGCAAAGGATCGTTCGGCTCGTCGCCGGGCTGCGGAGGCGGCGGCCGGCGGGTCAGGTACTCCAGGCCCGGCTTGTAGAACCACCAGCCGTCGCGGCCGACGGCAGCCTTCTCGCCGCCGGCGCCGAGCAGGTCGAACTGGGCGTACTGCACCCATGGCCGCAGGCGCCCCGCCACCACGCTGGCCGCCTCCAGGTCCGACTCGTAGGCCCTCAGGCTCGTTGGCGTCGGAACACCGCAGAAGACTTCCAGGGCTTGTGGCCGCTCGGCGCGCAGGAGTTCTGAGACCGCCTGGACGAGCGGCACGGCGGCAATCAGGACCATGAAGGTCGCGCTTACTCCCACGTGGACGTCGGGTCGCTTCGCCATATCGCTCTCAGAACTGGAAGTACAGAAACGGGTTGAACGACTGCGCGAACATGGCCATCAGAGCCACGCAGAAGGTGGCGCCCGCCGCCACAGCCTTGGGCCAGGTCACGGTTTCCGCCCACTGGTACGCCTGGAGCGGACGGAAGACAAGGATGGCACAGGCGACCATCGCGGCCACCGCCCCGGGCGTGTAGAGTTCGGCCGGCAGCAGGACCGCCCCGCCACCGGCGGCGCCGGCGCCGAACATGACGCCGAGATAGCCCAACGCCTCGTGGAGGTCCGTGGAACGGAACAGCACCCAGGAGAACAGCACCAGGACGAACGTGGACGCCACGCGCAGCGGGCGGGGCAGACGATGGTACAGGCTTCTTTTGCCCAGCCCGCGCTCCAGCGCCAGGAGGCCGCCGTGATAGGCGCCCCAGGCGACGAAGGTCCAGTTGGCGCCGTGCCACAAGCCGCCCAGCACCATGACGAGCGCCAGATTCACGTACGTCCGCCAGGGCCCCTTGCGGTTGCCGCCCAGCGGAATGTAGAGGTAATCGCGCAGGAAGGTGCTCAGCGAGATATGCCAGCGGCGCCAGAAGTCCGTGATGCTCTCGGCCAGGTAAGGCGAGTTGAAGTTCTTCATGAACTCGAAGCCGATCATCCTCCCGAGGCCGATGGCCATGTCGGAGTAGCCGGAGAAATCGAAGTAGATCTGGAATGCGTAGGCCGCTACGCCGAACCAGGCGTCGGAGGCGGCCAGATCCTGGGCGCCGAAGGCCGCGTCGGCCACCCCGCCCAGCGGGTTCGCCAGCAGGACCTTTTTGCCGAAGCCCAGCGCGAACAGAGCGACGCCCGAGGCGAACCGCTCCCAGGTATGCGACCGGCGGACCAACTGCTCCGCCACCGTGTTGTAACGGATGATCGGCCCGGCCACGAGCTGTGGGAACAGCGCGATGTAGCACGCGAAGTCGATGAACGACCGGACCGGCGGCGCCGTTCCGCGATAGACGTCGATGCTGTAGCTCAGCGCATGGAACGTGTAGAAGGAGATACCGATCGGCAGGAGGATCTTCAGCACGTCCAGCGAGTCCGCCCCCATCCACTCCAGAACGCGGCTGGCGTTGACCTCCAGGAACATGAAGTACTTGAAGAACCCCAAGGCCCCCAGGCTGAGGACGATCGCGACCGTCACCGCCCAGAACCGCCGCCGGGCGTTGCCCTGCGACGCCCCGAGGATGCGGCCGCAGACGTAGTTCACTACCGTCACGGCCAGCATCAGCAGGACGAACCACGGGTTCCACCAGCCGTAGAAAACGTAACTGACCACGACCAGAAACGCGTTGCGAACCAGCGAGAGGCGATCCTCCGACAGCCTCAGCTGCCTGCCCAGGAAGGGCAGCGTGTAGTAGACCAGGAGCACCGTGGGAAGGAAGTAGAACACGAAGATGTACGTCGTGAAAACCATCTGCCGCCCTCGAGCCCCGGGGATTCTGGCGAGCGTCTGCCGGCGACTGCACGGCTACTCGCCGGCAAGGTTGGTCCACACGGCCCAGTAGATCGTTCCGGTGTCCTTGCCGAAGTACTTGTTCACGATGCCGCCCATGTAGTGGTCGTCGATCGGCCCCGCCAGCGCGAGGCGGTGCACCTGCCCGGCCCGGAACGCCTTCAGGTTGCCGCCGATGCCTGGCACGCGCTTGTCGGCCGCCTCGGCCCGTGGTTTGAAGGGGTTGTACTGGCCCACGAGGATCGTGTCGCCGCTCAGTTGGCCGCGGTGCACCTGGAGGACCTGGTACTTGAGGACGGTGGCATAGTTGTACAACTCGCGCCTGAAGATCGCCCCTTCCGGGACCTCGACGAGCCGCGCCGTCACCTCGATGCTCCCGAGCGTGGTCACCTGGGCATCCGCGCCGGCGGTGGCCGGCGGGTCGGGGGTCTTGCCGCACGAAACGCACAGCAGCATCCCCAGGGCTAACACCGGGCCCAGGAAGGCTCGTCGCTTCCAGCGGACCGCCCGCCCGGCGCCCCGACGACGCGGAACCCGGCCGGTCATGGGGTGGCTCCAGGTCGCTTGATATCGGCGTAGGTCCAGTGCGGCTCCCAGCCCCACGACAGGTCCAGGAGCGGCCCGCTTCGCGCCTGCGCCCACGTCTTGCGCAAGGGTGCATTCTCTCCGATCAGAACGGGCGTGTCGGCCCAGCGGATGATGGCCATCCGGGTCTTGGAGTTGTCGACCTTCCCCAAGTCGGCCTCGCTTCGCGTGAAGACGACGTACTTGCCGTCCGGCGACGCGCACCCGCCGTAAAGGTGCCGGCCCTCTTCGGCGCAGACGGGCCGCTTCTCGCGCCCGTCGCCCGAGGCCACCCACAGTTGCGCCCAGCCGCCCTTCTCCGGGATGATCCCGCGCGAGTAGAGGACCCGCTGGGAGTCGGGCATCCAGTCGGGCGTGCAGTTGTAGCGTTCGGTCTCGCTGACGGCGTTCATCTGGCCCGTCTCGGCGCCCAGCCGGCCGATGTTCCAGTAGGGTCCCAACCCGTTCGCCGTGCCGACGAACCACCGACCGTCCGGCGACCAGACGAGTTGCTGGACGATGCCTTTGCGGGCCATAGGCTGCCCGACCGCTTGGCCGGCCAGGTCGATTGTCTGGATGCCGTTCTTGCCCAGGTACGCCAGGTGCATGCTGTCGGCGCCCCACGAAGCCCATGGGAAATCCTTCCCGAGGACCGTGGCGCCGCTGCCATCGGCACCCGCGACCACAAGGTCGTAGGTGCCGTACGTATTGTTGTCCACCGCCTCGCCCTTCGGCATACGGTAATAGAGGAGCCTCTTGCCATCGGGCGAGAATCGAGCTCCGGCCTCGTTCCAGGCTCGCGTATCGGTGAGCTTGGCACGACCCGAGCCGTCGGGCCGCATCATGACGAGGTCATAGTCGCCCTGGCCGCTCTCGGCGCTGAACACGAGCCAGCCTTTGCCATGCAGTTCGCGGGCGAGCGCGGCAGAGCCGTCGGCTTTGTCCGGGGTCGCAGCCGACGCAGGCCTTCCCGCCGCTATGTCCGTGAACGTCCAGCACGGTTCCCAACCGGCAGGGAGCACCACGACCGGCCCGTTCTTCGCCCCCGGATGCAGGGCCCGCAGGGCCTCGCTCTTGCCGCCGATGATGGGTGCATCCGCCAGGCGCATCAGGCCCATCGGCGCGCCGGCGTGGCCCGGATCGCCGTCCTCCTGCATGTTGCCCGTAAAGAGCACGTACTTGCCGTCGGGCGAAACGTGCCCGCCATACACGTGCCGCCCGTCCTCACCGTACACGAGGCGGCGGGACTTGCCTTCGGCATCAGCCATCCACAACTGGGTCCAGCCATAGCCGTCCCTGGCCTTCTGGCCCGTGGGCCGGTTGGAGAAGACAAGAGAGCGGCTGTCGGGGAACCAGTCGGGCGTGCAGCACTGCTCGCGGCTCACGGCGTTGGCCTCACCCGTGGCCGCGTCCATTCGCGCAATGGCCCATTCCGTGCCGAACGAGTTGGCCACGCCGCTCAGCCACCGGCCATCCGGAGACCAGGTCAGTTGCTGGAAGAAGCCCTTTCGCTCGAGGGTCCGCACGACCTTGTGGCTGGCGATATCGACAAAGGAGATTCCCTTGATGGAAAGGCAGGCGATCTGCGCGCCGTCGGGACTCCAGCTGGCCCACGGGTATTCGCCGCTCGCCCCGAACGCCTTCGCGTCGGTGCCGTCGCTGTTGGCAAAGACCAGCTCGCCCTGGGTGCCGAAGTGGTTGTTATCGATCGTCTCGCGACGCGGGAGGCGGCGATAGAGCAACCGACGCCCGTCGCGTGAAATCTGAGGGGCCGCCTCGTGGTACTCGGGTGTGCGCGTAAGGTTCCTGAGGTTCGACCCGTCAGGCCGCATCAGGAACAGGTCCCAGTCGCCTGCCTCTGACCGGGCCGAAAAGACGATCCATCCCTTGTCACGCACTTCCCCGGCCAGACGCTTGGTCGCCTCGTCCGGCGCCCTCGCCGTGGGCGCGGTATCCCCGCGCACCGAGAGAGGCGCTACTAGGATCACCGCGGCTGCAATGGCCGCACCACCCATGCGCATGAGCATCGCCAGGGCTCCCGACAGCTGTTTCCAGCCTCAATATCGAGCTTCCAGCTTATACAGCGTCTCGCGGGGATTGTCGATACGAACCCGTTCCTTCCTGGTATCGAAGGCTGTCCACTCCACGCCGTTGACGCGCACGGACCGCATCGGCAGTGCCTCCGGATGGCGTAGGCGCACGAGGAGCGCCCGGGGCCGACCGGGCCCCGCCAGGCTCACCTCCCCAACGATGGTTCCGGCGTCGGCCCGGCTTTCCACCCGCGCCGAGACGAGGCCATACCAGGTCGGCGCATGTTCGATCTCGATCGTCTTGCCATTCTCAAGCCACTTCCGCGGCGTGGCCGACAGGAGGAGCAGGCCGCCGTCGTCCAACTCCTCGATGAGCATGCGGCGATAGAGTTCCGCCCACGCGCCGTCGGTGCTCGGGGGGCCGAAGTACTGGCCCCACGTCCAGCGATGCTCCACCGGTTCGTACCCCGAATGGCTGAACGCACAGGCCATCATGCTGTAGAAGGCCCGGATGACGGCCTTCGGCTCGTCGCGCAGGAGATAGGCCGTCGCCTGCTGATTGTAGACGGGCTCGTTGGCCATGCCCCAACCCTTGAGGTAGAGGTTGTCCTCGTGGTCGTCGAGCAAGTAGCCCGCCAGCGCGCCGCCGGGGTCCATCGCCCCGAGACGCGGCAGGTGCAGGGCGCCGGTATCGACGTCGGTCGGGTACCACTGATCGAACAG
>JAPLML010000254.1 GCA_026387055.1 Planctomycetota bacterium
ATCCTGCGAACCGAGTGCTCGGCCTGGGACCACCAACGCAACGAGCAACAGAAGGGCGTCGACTGGCGGTTCACGACGGCCGACGCCCGCATTAAACTGAAGAGGCTATACCCACAGATTCAAATGTGAAGGACTACTAGGTCGTCTCGCGTCAATACCTGAACGCTCATGTTTGGTCCGGCAACCTTGGCTAGGCCTTTCTGAAAGGAGGGCGATACCTCCTTTGCCCTGCACGCGAAGACAGCCATTTCCGCCCCACAGACTTTCCCTGCCTGTATTGTTCGCTGGAACTGGACTCTTATTTCCTTCCAGGGGGGAGTTTTCGCGTCTTCCAGCGTCTTGCATTCGACCACCACGATGTGGCCGTCACAGCACGCGAAAATATCGAAATCCACGGCACCACCAGCGTATTCGGCCTTGACCCCGGGAACCCAAAGGAAACCGTGGACTGTTAGGTTCTTGAGAAACTCGCCAGCAAGGACGACAGGAATCCACCCTTCCTTTATCGCTGTTGCAATAAGTGGGTTGAGGTCAAATCCGACTTGAAGATTCTGGGGCAAGACACGCGGGCTCCCGCACCCTGGACATGAAACCGGTCGTTGCAGATCAATCCGCTCAAGCCATGACTGGTCACCGCAAAGACTGCACCGGTCAAGCTTGATACGCCGATCGATGACTCCGCGCTTATGCAGACGGGCGAGAATCTGGTTGAGGTCAGTATCAGGGGTGATCGCATACTCGCCGGCAAAACGCCTTTCCGTGATGCGACGAGCAGCAGCTGGTTGACGCTCGATAGCGTGTCGAAATAGCGCGTCCCAATGCGTTTCCGCTGCCTTCGGCTGTCCTGCTATTAGGCTGGCAATCCCCCTCTGAGTGAGCGACCCTTGTTTCTCAAGACCCTGCAGAATGAGGCCTGGAAGTCCCTTCACAGTTCCTGACGCTCGGTCCAGCCCACCGCAACGCTCGATTGCCGCCTCGTACCTAAGTCGCTTCTCATCGGGCTTCATCCTGAAACCATGGGCATGCAGTTGGGCATCGCACAACTCGAATGCTGTAGGCAGCCTAAAGCGGACAAGTTCATCTCGCTTGCTGATGAGGAACATGAGACCATTCGGACCGTATCCCACGTGGCGAAGCAGAGACATCCCCAAGTAAGGCGGAGTGGACGCCTGAAGAGCGTCGCGCATGGCTCGTTGATTCGGGAGACAAAGTTCCCCGATATCCCTGCGCACTTCCGTCATCTCCACGATATCTACCATCCATTGGGTGAGCCTGGCGCGCCTACTGACCTCGGGAGCGGGTGCGCGAAAGGACAGTGTGCGATCCGTCAGATCGGCGGTAAGGACCATTCGCTTGGCTTCTGGAATTGTGCCTCCCCAGTCCCGGAGGGCATCCTGAACGTCTACGTATTGGCGCTTTGATCCTTTCAGCCTGCGTCGGAGCTTTGCAGCAAGAGTGTTTGTCGCGGCTGAAGGCGCCGCCTCGGAGGTTACAATACAGTAGTTAGAATCAACTCGACTGGTGCGAATCCACTCTGCCACGGCTTCAATGGATTCCTGTGAGCTAACTTCGCAGGACGGCATGGGGATGATCTCTGTCGGCCCCATCATCCCGTCGTTCATGCGGAGCGACCAGAAAAGGGCAAGGTCAGACACCAGAGATTCAACCACTACAACCGTCGGGGGATTCCCAGCACCTGCCAGATTCTGGGCGCTGGCGAGTCCACAGCTCGCCAAGTCTAGCCAAGACAAAAGGCCCCGCATATCCATACAAGCCTTCACGAATTGCCTGAATGGAGGTGCCGAAACAAGGCCCAATTCCTCGGCCTTGATAGATTTCTTAATCGACGCAGTTGCATCAACCGGATGAATCCCAAAGGCTACGGCGCATAAAGGAACCATCGACCTCGGGACCTTGGAGGGAACGAGCCTCCCCCTCGATGATTCAAGAGGTGGATGGTCTTCCTCGATTCTTAGAAGGGGCACATCGAATTGGGCGGGCTCTAGAATATGGGACTCATAAAGTTCCTTGCGCCAAGCCTGTGTTATCGAGATAAACGCCAACGGCTGGCAGCAGTGCATCACATCCGCTGCCCAAGCCTTACCCGTAATCCTATATCCCAACACGATGTCCGGCGAGAATCGCGACAGGCGTTTGCGGGCCCTTTCGTCAAGGCCGCGCGCTTGCACTGGAATTACGCAACTGTAACGACCGCCCCAAATCCAGGAAAGGAACTCGAAGAGAGGCTTGATGCGAGGCCAGCCGAGTGTAGCAGGAACGAGAACTGCGAATCTCATGGGCCGTAGGCGAATGTGGATGTCTTGGCTGGCCATATTCCCACCTGAGCAACGCGGCTGCGGGTTTCTTTCTGAGCATCACAAGACAAGGCCTGACCTCTGAACTGCTTGTTCGCAGCGTCCTCATGATACCATAATGTGGAGAAGATGCCAGCACCTTGCCAGTCGCCAAGGAAGAGAATGCCGGGGATACTGAGGATAGTCCGAGATCGGTTCATGTCGCGCCGTGGCACCTGCGGATCAGGTTCCCGCAGCCCTGACCGTGGCCGGGGCTGGCCCGCCCACCGGGATCGCGGGCAGGCGGTCGAGGGCCGCGCGGGCGTCCTCGATGAGCGTGTGCGTGTAGTGGTCCATCGTCAGGACGATGGTGGAGTGCCGCGCCAGGCTCTTGGCCACCGCTGGGGCCGCGCCGGAGCGGACTAGGCGGCTGATATACGTGTGCCGCAGGGCGTGGAAGTCCACCACGCGGCCGGTGCCGTCGCGGGAAAAGACCAGTGGTAGGTGGTGGGGTGGCCGCGAATCAGGCCACGCATCGTCCAGAGCATGGCTGTCACGGTACGCCGGCCCAGAGTAAGGGTGGCCCCCGCGAGTAGCTCCAGGCTCCGCTGGAACGTCGGCTCGGTAAAAGCGATGGAAAAGCTCATCAGAAGCGGCTCCGTTGCCTATGGAAGAGAAAGCATCCCGGACTCCTTTCCGATCTGCTGGCCTTGGTCGGTAGCGGAAATTGGCAGGAGTCCGCCTTTTGCGCCAATAATTCTCTATCCATCCACAGCCTTAAAAAACGGCAAAAGTCGAGCTGAGGGGGTCCCGCCGACCCCCAATTTCCACGCACTTCCGGGACGCGACCCGCCGCGATCGGCCAGCATCGTGCCTTGGGGCGCTTGGGGGCCGCCTCGCCCATGTTCTCCGAAGCGTTATGTTTCTTGCCCGCAAGGCGATTCGCTTGTAGTCTTGGGAGACTGAAGATAGACGCCGCCGGTCACGGCGGGAGGTGGGCGATGGCAAGGAAACAGACGCTGCTTTCTGTCCTGGCGGGCTGCCTGGTTTCGGCGGCGGTGGCCACGCCATGTGCGGCCCAGACCGACGCGCCGCTCCCGAGCGGCGTCAAGGCCGTGTGGGACCTTGATAAGGCCTACCGCGAGGAGACCCCCACCCGCGAGCGCGTGTGCCTGAACGGCCTGTGGCGTTGGCAACCAGCCAAGGACGTTACGGACGTGGCGCCCGCCGACCGGTGGGGCTACTTCAAGGTTCCCGGATCCTGGCCGGGAGTCACCGACTACATGCAGAAAGACTGCCAGGCGGTCCGTGCCCACCCGACCTGGAAGGACGAGAAGCTCGGCAGCATCACCAGGGCCTGGTACCAGCGGGAGATCACCGTTCCCGGCGACTGGGCCGGCCGCCGCCTTGCCGTGTACGTGGAGTACCTGAACTCCTATGCCGCCGTGTACGTGGACGGCAAGAAGGCGGGCGAGATACGGTTCCCGTGGGGCGAGGTGGATCTCACCTCGGTGTGCCGCCCGGGCGGCAAGCACGTTCTCAGCGTGCTCGTCGCCGCCATGCCGCTGAAGGGCGTCATGCTCTCGTACAGCGACACCGCCTCGGCCAAGGAGGTGAAGGGCTCGGTGGCCCGGCGGGGCCTGTGCGGCGACGTCTACCTCGTGAGCACCCCGGCGGGCGCGCGGATCGCCGACGTCAAGGTGGATACATCGGTGCGCAAGGGGGAGATCACGTTCGACGCCGCGCTCCAGGGCCTCGCGGCAGAAGGCCGGTACGCCCTGCGTGCTCGGATCACGGACAACGGCCGCAGCGTCGGTGAGTTCACCGGCAAACCTTTCAGGGGCGGCGACCTGAAGGATGGCCGCATCGCCTTCACCGAGAAATGGAAGCCCGAAAAGCTCTGGGACCTCCACACGCCTCAGAATGCGTACCACGCGAACCTCTCGCTGCTGGAGGCCGGAGGCAAGGTGCTGGATGCCGCCTCCCCTGTGCGATTCGGGTTCCGCGAGTTCTGGATCGACGGCCGCGACTTTTTCCTGAACGGCACCCGGATCTTCCTCTCCGCCGTGCCGCTGGACAACGCCCAGGTCGGGGCCGCGCTGGCGAGCTACGAGGGCGCACGGGAGAGCCTCTTGCGCCTCAAGGGCTTCGGCATCAACTTCGTGTACACTCACAACTACGGCTGCGAGCCGGGTTCCCACCTTGGCTTCGAGGAAATCCTGAGGGCCGCCGACGACGTGGGGATGCTCGTATCCCTGTCCCAGCCGCACTTCAGCCACTATGACTGGAAGGCGCCCGACGCCGACCGCTCGAACGGCTACGCCCGCCACGCGGAGTTCTACGTGCGCGTGGCGCAGAGCCACCCGTCGGTCGTGTTCTACTCCATGAGCCACAACGCCACCGGGTACAGCGAGGACATGAACCCGGAGATGATCGACGGAGTCACGGACCCGCGCGACACGTGGTCCCTGAACAACTCGAAGCTTGCCTTGCGGGCGGAGGCCATCGTAAGACGCCTGGACCCGGGCCGCATCGTCTATCACCACTCCTCGGGCAACCTGGGGTCGATGCACACGAGCAACTTCTACCCGAACTTCGCCCCGGTCCAGGAGCTCTCCGACTGGTTCGAGCACTGGGCCACCCAGGGCGCCAAGCCGGTGTTCACGTGCGAATACGGCGCGCCGTTCACCTGGGACTGGGCGATGTACCGCGGGTGGTACAAGGGCGAGCGGTCCTTCGGGAGCGCCCGGGTGCCGTGGGAGTTCTGCTTCGCCGAGTGGAACGCGCAGTTCCTCGGCGACCGGGCCTTCCAGATCAGCGAGATGGAGAAGGCGAACCTGCGCTGGGAGGCCAAGCAGTTCCGGGCCGGGAACCTCTGGCACCGCTGGGATTATCCTTACGAGATAGGTTCGAACCTCTTCGATGATCGGCACGCGGTGCTGGCCCTGTACCTCGCCGACAACTGGCGGGCCTTCCGCACCTGGGGGATGTCGGCGAATTCGCCGTGGGAGTACGGGCACTTCTGGAGGCTGCGCCCGGGCATGAACCGCAGCGCCCGCCAGGATCTCAAGGTGGACTGGGATCGCCTCCAGCGGCCGGGGTTCAGTCCGGACTACGTGGGCGACCGGTACGAGCGGATGGACCTGGCCTATGAGCCTTCGGACTGGGTCGCCACGGCCTCCGGGCAGGCGCTGATCCGCAACAACGGGCCGCTGCTGGCGTACATCGGCGGGAAGCCCGCCCGGTTCACGAGCAAGGACCACAACTTCCGCCCGGGCGAGGCGGTGGAGAAGCAGCTTATCATCATCAACAACTCCCGCGAGACGGTTTCCGGCGAGTGCACGTGGTCGCTCAACCTCCCGCAGGCCGTGGCAGGCGCGAAGAAGGTCAGCGTGCGGACGGGCGAGCAGGAACGCCTGCCGCTGCGCTTCGACCTGCCGGCCGCGCTGGCGCCCGGCACGTATGAACTCGGCGCGACCGTCAAGTTCGCCGGCGGCGAGATCCAGAAGGATACCTTTGCCGTGCACGTGCTGGCGCCCGCGCCGCCCCCGAAGCCGAGCGGCAAGATCGCCCTCTTCGACCCCAAGGGCGAGACCGCCAAGTGGCTGGCCGGGACGCAGGTGCGATGCCAGCCGGTGGAGGCGAACGCGGACCTGTCGCCGTACGACATCCTCATCGTGGGGCAAGCGGCCCTGACCGTGGGCGGGCCGGGGCCGGACGTCGGCCGCGTGCGCGACGGCCTGAAGGTCATCGTGTTCGAGCAGGCCTCCGAGGTCCTGGAGAAACGATTCGGCTTCCGCGTGGAAGAGTACGGTCTGCGGCAGGTCTTCAGGCGGGTGCCCGATCACCCGGTCCTGGCCGGCCTCGACGCGGAGAACCTGCGCGACTGGCGCGGCGAGGCGACGATCCTGCCGCCGCGTCTCAAGTACGAGATGCGGCCTCGCTATGGCCCGACGGTCAAGTGGTGCGACATCGACGTCACGCGGGTGTGGCGCTCGGGGTGCCGCGGCAACGTCGCCTCGGTCCTCATTGAGAAGCCGGCGCGCGGCAGCTTCCTGCCGATCGTGGACGGCGGCTTCAGCCTTCAATACAGCCCGCTCATGGAGTACCGCGAAGGCAAGGGCATGGTCCTGTTCTGCCAGATGGACGCGACGGGCCGGACCGAGAACGACCCGGCGGCCGACCGGTTGGCCGGGAACATCCTCGAGTATGCGTCGGTCTGGAAGCCGGCCCCGAACCGAAAGGCCCTTTACGTCGGCGACCCGGCCGGCAAGAGCCACCTCGAGAAGGCCGGTGTGGCCGTCGGCGCCTACGAAGGGGGAAACCTGTCGGCCGATCAGGTGCTCGTTGTGGGGCCCGGCGGCGGGCCGAAACTGGCTGCCAGTGCCGCCGCCGTGGGCGATTGGCTCAAGGCAGGCGGCCGCCTCCTGGCGATCGGGCTCGACGAGGCGGACGCCGGCGCCCTGCCCGTCAAGGTCAGCATGAAGAAGGCGGAACACATCTCGGCCTGCTTCGAGCCGCGCGGCATGGACTCGCCTCTGGCCGGGATCGGACCTGCGGACGTGCACAACCGCGATCCGCGGGAACTGCCCCTCGTGTCGGGAGGGGCCGTGGCCGTCGGCAACGGCGTCCTGGCCAAGGCCGAGAGCGCCAACGTTGTCTTCTGCCAGCTCGTGCCCTGGGCGTTCGACTACGGCAAGCAGTACGACCTCAAGCGGACCTACCGGCGGGCCTCTTTCGTGGTGGCGCGACTGCTGGCGGGCATGGGGGTCGCCGGCTCCACGCCGATTCTCGCCCGCTTCGCAAGTCCTGTGGACGCCGCGAAACCGGAGAAACGCTGGCTCGACGGCCTCTACCTCGACCCGCCCGAGGAATGGGATGATCCCTATCGCTTCTTCCGCTGGTGAGCGGCGGTTGAGACTGCGAGCAGGCCCTCGGACCCATCACGTCAAGCGCGACGAAAGCGCGGTGTCGGACTGACACGTCTTCACCGCCATTCCGCCACCACACCATCAATGAGCGTACGTCTGCCCTCGCGGGTCAGTTTCCCACCGGCCGGCGCCACGACGATGACGGCGGCGGAATCGGCAGGCAGCGTGAGCGTGGCCTTGGCGCGTACGTCGCGTTTCACGAATTGGCGCGTCACGGCGTCGTAGAGGTCGGCGGACTTCGGGCCGACGGCGAACTCGAAACTCCGTGCTTCCGGATACGGGTTATAGCAGAGAAAGGTCGGATAGGCCTTGTCGCGGAAGAAGTCGGTGGCCAGGCAGTCGAGTTGCAGAATCCGCGGCACGCTGGTCGGGCGCACGATGGCGCCAAGCAAGCCGACGTAGCCCGAGCCGTACAGGCCGAGGTCCGTCTTGGGGCCCCAGTTCATCGCCACGGGGTCGCCGGTCGCGCAGGGGCTCTTGCCCCGCCACTGGCGGCGCAGTCCCTCGTAGGCGATGACGTGCTGCGGGTCGCCTTTCCAGAATTGGCTGGTCTGATGGTCCGGCGGCAACGCACCCGGATAGAAAAGCCGCGCCGCGTTGACAAGGTTCAGCATCCACTTGCCGAGAGCTCGCGCGTAGCGCGTGTCGTAGCGCGCCAGCGGCACCAGCGAGCCGGCCTGGGCAAACGTGTTCATGGCAAAGGCGTAGCCGCCCCGGTTGTCAATGCTGCCCAGCAACCCGTCGCAATCGTAGCCGCCCCAGTTGCCCACTGTCACCCCCCAGCCGCCGCGACAGTCGCTTACGCCGAAGCACCAGTTGACGAAACGGTCGGTGTCGTAATCGCGGCCCAGTTCGGCGTTCATGCGCGCGGCTGCGAGCGTGCCGTACGGCAGGAGCACTTCGTAGTAGGGGTTGCTCGGCAAGCCTTGCAGGAACTTCATGCAGCCCTCGGCGGCGGCAAGGTGATTCGGGTCGCGGAACTTCATCCAGGCCGCGTACTCCAGCCACGCCACGCCGGCGGCCGCATCCGGTTCCTTCCACTTCCCGTTGTCCACCGGCTTGCGGGTACGGAAGTTGAACGACGTGTGGTTGAAGTCCGGCGCGCCGCCGGCATCCGCGAGGTCCAGGCACGCCTGGCGCCAGCGGTCCGCCGTGAGGCGCGTGATCTCGGTGAGCCGAGGATTGTCGGGATACCGGTCGGCCAGCGCGTAGAAGACGATGTGCGGCCAGATCTCATACCAGAACGATCCGCCGGTTTCCTGCCGCTGAAGGTTGAGCACCAGGTTCAAACCATTCTTGGAGTTGAACCACGCTTCGCACAGGCGGACGTAGTCGTGTTCCTGCCGGCTCTTGTCGATGCCCACCAGCGTTGCGCCGAGCACCGCGCCCATGCAGGTGATGCCCTCCTGAGCACCCGCGTGCCCGGCGCTGCGAGCCGGGTCGCCAACGTAACTGGGCATGCCGAAGGCGGGCTGGCCGGCGTTGATGCGCGACTCGTCGAGCCAGACAAGCGGCAGGAACTCGCCCTTGGCGTTGAAGTCAAACACGAATCGGTCGTAGGCCCGCGCCTTCTCGCGCCAGTCCACGAGCTCAAAGGGCTCCGGAAGGTTGGGCATCAACTCCACGGCGGCGATGTCCTTCTGCCCGGGTTGAAAGACCGTTCGCGGCTGCCGATTGGGCCGTGGGACCGCCGGCCCGAAGGCCAGGTCTTCGAATACGGCGAACGCGCCTGGGGGGCCTTCGACCCCGAGTTGAAGCTGGAGCGGCGCGTCGGGCAGTTGCCGCATCCGCGGGTCGAGATCGAACACGTGTTCGCCGACGCCGGGTTCATCCTGGGCAATGGCGGCGGTGCGACGCTCGCCAGGCTGCCGCAACTCTCCGTAGAGCCGCACGAACCATGTCGCCTCGCCGCCGACCTCCGCCACACGGACCCAAATGCGCCCCACGTCCTTCGGCACCGCGAGACGCGATGCGGCGGCGATGAAGACGGAAAGCAGCCGCCTGAATCTTCTCATGGGTTTCCCACTTGGGAGCGAGGGTTCCATTCTGATGCTCGGCGCGGAACCACACGCCGTTCTTTGGTCTCCGCCGGTATCGTCCATTTGGCCTCCACCAGGATACGCTCCAGGCAGCGAACACCTGTCGCGGGAACCCCGTCGTTGTTGATTTTACAGAACGCACGTTCCTTGCCAAGGGTCTGGCCGTTCAGCAGCGGACCAGCCTGCTTGCGCCTCTGGATCTCGTCCCGTGCCCTCGGCGGCGTGGCGAACCGCGTCGCCTCTTTGCTGCCGGTTCTCCCAGCCCCTGCCTAATACTACAAGGCCAGTTCGCGCGGCGGGTCTCCCGACCCGCCGCGGTCGCCGCGGCGACCGTTATCTCGCCGCCCGGGGGCAATTGCCGCGCGGTGGGTCAGGTCGAAGACTCGCCGTGGCGAGAGACCCACCGCGCACGAGGTTAAGTGGCGCTGTAGTCCTGCGGCCTTGGAGGAATTTTGCCGGCGGAATTCTGCTTTACAGGACGCCTTGGCGCGCATAAACTTAGTGGTTCAATTGGGCGTCACTTGGCCTCACGGACGTCATGGATACACGGCTTTCGAACGTGGAAGGGCAGTGCTCCGTCGGCTGTCGACGGCCACGGGTGTGTTGCTCGGGGCTCGGCTGCACCTCGCCCCTCGGCACACACCCGGGTACATTAAACGGGAGAGGGTCAGGAGGACCGCCCTGTGGCAGAATGCCTGGTCGCGCAACCACGAGGGGGTTGGGTCGCGGCCCCAGAGTCGCTCTCACCGAAAGCAATTTCCTGCGTGGCTGAAAGAGTGATGTCACAGTCGCAAATGGTAAGGACTATATGCGCTTGATTACGAGAATATTCGGTTCGTTCAAGGGCGGGGTGCACCCGCCCGAACACAAGGAACCGACCGAGAGCAAACCGATTGAGAGAATGCCGCTTCCCTCACGGGTGGTCATCCCGCTTCAGCAGCACACGGGCGAGATGTGCGAGCCTGTTGTCCAGGTGGGCGATGAGGTGAGAGAGGGGCAGAGAATAGGCGAGGCAAGGGGCTTCATCTCCTCACCGGTTCACGCCTCGATCTCCGGGCTGGTGGCAACCATAGACAGCTTTCCCCATCCCGTGATTCCCACTCCGGTGCGGTCTATTGTCATCGAGGGCAAGAGTCCACTGGTGTCGGCCGCCTGGGACAAGATTACCGACTGGTCGGCGTTGTCCGGCAAGGATCTCCTCGACAGGATTCGCGATGCAGGGATTGTGGGACTGGGCGGCGCGGCATTTCCCACGCACGTCAAGCTGTCTCCGCCCACGGGGACGACGGTGGATACTCTGATCGTCAACGGTGTAGAATGCGAGCCCTGTCTCACGTCGGATCATCGGCTCATGGTGGAACGATCCCGGGACGTGGTTGAAGGCGTGAGAATACTTATCAAGGTCCTCGGGGTTCGGCGGGCGTATATCGCCATCGAGAAGAACAAACCCGACGCGATCAAGATCATGCAGGAGCATGCCGCCAACCAGCCCCTCTGGAACGGCGCGGCAGTCGAAGTCGTCGCCCTTAAGGTTAAGTACCCCCAAGGGGCGGAGAAACAGCTTATCAGCACGATTCTGCGCAGAGAAGTTCCCAGCGGCGGACTCCCCTTTCATGTCGGAGTTGTTGTCCAGAATGTCGGGACAGCATTTGCCGTCTACGAGGCCGTGGCAAAGGGCAAGCCGCTCATCGAGCGCGTTGTCACCGTAAGTGGCAATCGGCTGAAGGAACCCAGGAATCTTGTCGTCAGAATCGGCACTACCTTTGCCAGCGTCATTGAATACGCCGGAGGGATTGTCCTCGGCGAGCATCGGGTAAAGGTCATTATGGGCGGCCCCATGATGGGGATAGCCCAGTACACACTGGACGTGCCGGTTATCAAGGGCACGAGCGGAATCCTTGTTGTCGACGAGGCGAGACCCGGCAAAACTTTTCCCTGCGTCAAGTGCGGGACATGCGTGGAGGTCTGCTCCATGAGCCTCATGCCTTGCCGTCTGGCGGACTTTGCCGAACGCGATGACTTCGCGGGGTGCGAGACTTACCACGTACGCGAATGTATGGAATGCGGGGCCTGCACCTACGCCTGCATGTCCAACCGTCCCCTTGTTCACCTTGTCAAATACGCCAAGTTAAACCTGAGCAAGGCAAAGAAACCGTAGAGAGCAGGAAAGGAGCAGCAGTGCCGGACAGTTTCACTGTATCTGCTTCCCCTCACCTGAGAAGCCGGCTTGATACGGGCGCGGTAATGAGGCTTGTGTGCGTCTCCCTCCTGCCCAGCGTCCTGGCGTCATTCTATATTTTCGGTGCCAAGGCGCTGTTGGTTGTTGTCGTCAGCGTCCTCACGTGTGTCCTTACGGAGCTCCTCTGCAACCGCGTTTTCCGCAAAGCGATCACCGTGACTGACTTTAGCGCGGTAGTCACAGGCATTCTGTTTGCTTTTACACTTCCTCCGACGATTCCTCTGTGGATGGTGACCATCGGGAGCTTCCTGGCGATCTTTGTCGTAAAGCAACTTTTCGGGGGGCTTGGGTACAACATCTTCAACCCGGCACTGGCTGCCCGGGCGATTCTCCTTGCCTCATGGCCTGTGGCGCTGACTACCTGGGTCATGCCGATCAAATCCGTCCTGGCGGTGGATGCCGTCACGGCGGCTACTCCTCTGGGCATTATCAAGGAGGCGTCGGGCGCCGGAGACGCGACGCACTCGGCTTACAGCTACCTCGACCTGTTTCTGGGGAACGTGCCCGGTTCTCTGGGGGAAACCTGCAAGATTGCCCTGCTTCTGGGCGCGATCCTGCTCTTCGTGTTCAAGATCATTGACTGGCGCATTCCGTTTACCTTCATCGGAACCGTCACCGTTCTCTCGATTCCCATGGGCAGAGATCCCCTGGCGGCAGTGCTCTCTGGCGGGCTGATCCTCGGCGCGTTCTTCATGGCGACCGATCTGGTTACCAGTCCTATCACCCGAGGCGGCAAGATTCTCTTCGGCGTGGGGTGTGGCGTTCTTACGTCGTTGATTCGCTCCTATGGGGGGTTCCCTGAGGGAGTCTGTTATTCCATACTCTTCATGAACTGTCTTACGCCGCTTATTGATAAGTACGTGCAACCTCGTGTATTCGGAACGAAGAGAGCCTGGTTTTGGCTGAAGAGGGAAGAGCGTCATGCGTGATTTCATAAGAATGGTTTCCGTGCTGTTCATCGTCTGCGGACTTGCCGCCGCCAGCTTGGCGGTGGTGAACGCGATTACGAAAGAGCCTATTGCAGGCTATGAGAAGCGGTATAGAGACGCTGCACTCCGGGAGGTCTTTCCGGATGCGGATGAATTCCTCAATGACGAGCCGGACAGGGTCTGGGAAGCCTTGCGCGAGGGCCAGAAAACGGGGCACGTATTTCTGACCCAGGTCCAGGGCTACAGCGGCCCCATCACGCTGATGTTTGGAACGGATTCCAGCGGCGCCATCACGGGGCTGCGGATCTTGAACCACACGGAGACGCCCGGGCTTGGCGCGAAGATCACCACAGCGCAGTTCAGGGACCAGTTCAAAAATAAGCGTTCGCAGCAGCTCATCCTTAGTAAAGACGATTCTGCAAGAGGGCAGATTCACGCCATTACTGGAGCGACGTTCTCCACGCGCGCAGTAACAAAGGCCCTAAGATCGAGGCTTGAGTCCTTCAACGGAGAAAAGTCGGAGGGGGACAAGTGAGTCAGACCAGGTTCCGTTCGCTCCTGAAAGAACTCACCAAGGGGTTCATAAGGGAAAACCCCATTCTGGTCATCATGCTCGGCCTCTGCGCAACGCTTGCCTGCTCGACCAGTGCGACGGATGCTTTCGGAATGGGTCTAGCTTTCAGTTTTGTGATGCTGGGCTCGAACATTGTGGTTGCCATTATACGCAGGGTAGTGCCAAGTCAGATCCGCATCCCCGTGTTCATCACGGTGATCTCCACCTTCGTCACCATCGTTGACTACACTCTGAAAGCGTACTTCCCGGCGCTCTCGCAGTCTCTCGGCGTTTATGTGCCGCTCATTGTCGTGAACTGCATCGTGATGGCCCGGGCGGAGGCGTACTCGAGCAAGAACACAGTGATGGCTTCTCTCATGGACGGGATTGGCATGGGAATCGGCTTTACGCTGATCATAACGCTCATCGGAACGATTCGGGAAGTGATCGGCAACGGGACGATGTTCGGTCACCAGGTCATGCCGGCGCGGTACCAGCCTTTCATGATCTTCATTCTCCCGCCGGGGGCGTTCTTGGTGATCGGCTTTCTCATGGCGCTCCATCGGAAGTTCATGATAACGTTCTATGAATCGCACAGGTAGGGGTTGCGCACAATGATATCGAATGATCTGAACATCTTCCTCATACTCCTCAGCGCGATGATGGTGAACAACATCCTGCTCATCCGGTTCATTGCTCTCTGCTCCTTCTTCGGCATCAGCAACAGCATCAAGACATCCACCGGAATGGGCATAGCCGTCATCTTCGTCATGGTTATGGCCACGGCGGTCTCCTGGCCGGTCTACCACTTCATACTCGTCCCACTCGACCTCATCTACCTTCGCACGGCCGCCTTCATCCTGACGATCGCCACATTTGTCCAGCTTGAGGAGATGTTCATTCGCAAGATGCTTCCATCCCTGTACCGAGCCATGGGCATCTATCTTCCTCTGATTGTCGTCAACTGCGCCGTGCTGGCGGCGGCGTTTCTCTGCATTGACTATTCACTTGGTTTTGCCAAAAGCATCGTATACACTATCGGTGTGGGGTCAGGATATTTCATTGCCATCATCATGTTTGCCGCGATCCGCGAGGTTGTGGACCGGGCGCCGGTGCCGGTCTTGTTCAAGGGACATCCCATCTCGTTCATCACGGCAAGTCTGATGTCGCTGGCTTTCCTCGGGTTCAAGGGCCTGTTTGGATTATAGATATGACAATCCTGCATGTTGTGATACCCTTTGTGGCGCTGGGCCTTCTGGGGGCTGCTTTTGCCATCCTCCTTTCGGTGTCATACCGATTCCTCGCAGTCAAGGGTGACCCGAAACTGGAGCTGTTCATTTCTATCCTGCCGGGATTGAACTGCGGCGCTTGCGGGCACACCGGCTGTCTGGGGTTTGCAGAGGCCCTTGTCAAGGAAGGCGCCGACCCCTCGGGTTGTCTCGCGGGGGGAGCGGCAGTTGCCGCCAGGCTGGCCGAGGCGGTGGGAGTCGCCATGCAGGCACAGGATGAACTCGTTGCCTTTGTCGCGTGCAGGGCCGGCAGGAAGACCGCAAAAAGGAAGTACGACTACGTTGGAGTGAATAACTGCCAGGCCGCAAGCCTTCTCTTCGGCGGCGACAAGTGCTGTCATTACGGCTGCATCGGACTGGGAAGTTGTGTTCGGGCCTGCCCCTTTGACGCCATCACCATCACGGAGGAAGGGCTGGCTGTGGTGAACAGTGCGAAATGCCGCGCCTGCCGGAAATGCGTCAAGGCGTGCCCCACAAAGGTCATCAGCATGGTGCCGAAAAGACAGACCGTCTTTGTTGCATGCAAGAATCTCGACAAGGGCAGGAGGGCGAAAGAGGTCTGCGCCATGGCGTGTATTGCCTGCCGAATTTGCGAGAAGAACTGCCCGGCAGACGCCATCGCGGTAGTCAACAACCTCGCTGTGATTGACTATACGAAGTGCACGCGATGCGGCATCTGCGTCGAGAAGTGCCCGCAGAAGTCACTCATTCTCATCACCGCCGGAGAGACTGTCGAGGCTCCGGTAGCCTGAACTCGGATCCCCGTGCCCGCGCGTGCCCGTGCCGCATCATCACCATGGTGCCCTTCAAGGTCGAACGCATGGTCGTGGTGGCCTGCTCCAACCATGATTTCGGCAAGCAGGTCCGCGCGGTCTGCAAGGTCGGCTGCATCGGGTGCCGGGCCTGCACCAAGGTGACCGACCTATTCACGATGCTGGACAACCTCCCGCAGATCGATTACGGGAAGTACGACCCGCAAAGCATGGAGCCGCTTGAGGCGGTCATCGCCAAGTGTCCCATGAAACGGGTCCTCTTCATCGGCAGACCTTCCCCGAAGGACGTCGTGGCTGTGGCGGGCGAGAAGGTGCCCGGCGTCGTCCGCGACACGTTCGACTCCACGGTGGATAAGGCCGACTGGCATGGCTGAGCGCCAGGGCTTGACGGGAATTCCCGGCGCGTTCTTGAACAACTGGGGGAACCCCTCGGTGACGTAGGCCACCGCCGAGCCGGGGTCGCCCACGACGACCATCGCCTCCATGCCGGCATCCTTCGGCAGCAGGGCCAGTCCTTCCGGCCCCAGCACGCACAGGGCCGTCGCCCACCCGTCCCTACGTGACTGCCGGCCTTCCCCGCGCCCTCCCAGAGCCTCACCAGCGGCCAGACCGTGACGTCGAACGCCCCGCGCGTCTCCCGGTGCAGGTCCCGCGAGGCCCTCAGCACCTCCAGCGTGCGGGCCGACAGGGGGACCTTCTCTCCGGCCGGCGCCCCGTTCAGCCGGGACAACTCCGACCGTTCGATGTGCCGGCTCATGAGGGCCTCGACGTCGCGCAGCACGCGCTCGGCCGCCGCGAAGGCGGAGTCGCCGCGGGACTTCGGGTCGCCCGGCGGGACGATCTTGACCTCGCCGTCCGTCCCCATGACCGCCTTGAGCACCCGCGCGACGGTCGCGGTTCCTTCCGACGCTGGCGAGGCGGGGCCGAGCATTCTCCACAAGGCGGCCGCCGCCAGCAGGCTGGCCACGATGAGCACACTCACGAGGAACGTACGGGTGTCGGTTTTCACGGCTGCTCCGTGCGACGGGCGCCGGGGTCGGGCGGCAAGGGCGCCGGCGTCTCCGGCCCCGCCTCGGCCTTCAGGTCGCCGAGGGCGAACTGGATCCCCGCCAGCATGTGGCGCAGGACCGGCGGGTTCCAGTAGGTCGCCGCCGCGTGGCCGAGCGAGCAGTAGAAGACGCGGCCCTTGCCGTACGCACGGACCCACGAGATCGCGTAGTCCTTGTCGGGGCGCTTGCCGGGATCGGGCATCCGGCTGAGGTCCAGGCTCAGGAGGACGCGCAGGTCGCGGCGCGAATACGGTTCGCGGAAGATGTAGATCTCGTCATTGATCTTGAAGCCCTTGCCCCCGAAGGCCGCGCAGAGCGGATGGTTCGGCTCGTCGAGCTTGACGGCCACGTCCTGGGCGATGTGGGCGCCGTAGTACCCGCCCATCATCCGGCCGTACTCCGGCCACGTGTTGAACGCCGCCGTGGCCGCGTGGATGCCCGCGATGCCTTTGCCGCCGCGGACGAACTCCAGGATGCCCTGGCGGATCGCCTCGTTCTGCTTTTTCAGCGATTCCTGCTCCGCCGCCGGCCGCCCGGCCCGGTCCTTCGGAAGGAACGGATCAGGCTCATGCACATTATTCATGAGGATGGCGTCGAAACCCTTGAGGTTCTCCGGCAGAAGGGCCGCCGGGTCCTGGCTGACGACCGCCTCGAAGGCCCCGGATTTCCTGCCGAGGATTTCCACGGTCTTGGCCGCGATCGGGTTGGGGTCGTGGGCCTCCAGGCGGCCCCACGCGAGGACCTTCCTCGGCGCCGCCGGCTTGACCGCCGGCTCGGCGGGCGCCGCCTGCTCGACCTTCTTCAGCTCATCGTCCGTGGGCATCCGCACCTCCGCGGCCTGGAGCGCGGTCACCGTCAGCAGGAGAATGCAGCTTGCCGCAAGCACCGTTGCTCCTGTCATCGCGAGTCCTCCTCCTGTCCTGTCCATGAGAGGCTCCAAGGTTGCTGTTCCCGATCAAGGCGACGTCTTCGCCTGCACCGATTTCAGGAGATCGGCGGCCTTCCCCGCCGGCGCCACGAGGTAGACCGGCGAGGTCGAAAGGACGGCCGGCCGCGACGGGACGGTCCGGCCCACGATATCGCGCCACGCCAGGTCCGCGCCCGACGGGACCGCGACGCTCGTGCGGGCCTCCTCATCGGCATCCCACAGGACGAGGACCGCCTGTCGGCCGGTCTCGAAGGCGACCGCGTACGCGGAGTCGCCCAGCCGGCGCTCGCCGGCGCACGACGGCGCGGGGCCGAGGACCTCCGTCAGCACGGCCAGAGCCGGAAAGAGTTTTCTAGGCGCGCCGCCGTAGTCGAACAGGGCGCACTCGAAGTTCGGCTCGTTCACCTCGCCGCTTGCGCCCGAATGGATAAACACCTTCTGGGCGCCGTGGGCCAGCATGATGAGGAAGAACCGCACGGTGAAGTCGGCGCCCTGGCGCTCGCTCTCCAGCAGCCGATGCTCCGACCAGGACTGGCCGGACGCCAGGAAGGGGCGGCGCGGCAACTGGTCGGCCCCGTAGTAGGAGAACTCCGTGACCCAGACGGGCTTGCGGCCGCCGTGGCGGTCCATCAGCGCTTCCAGCTCGGCCATCTCCGTGTCATACGCCTCGGGCCGGCGGGAGCCGGGGTACATGTGCAGGTTCAGGATATCGAGGTGCTTGAGGGCCCCGGCCTCCAGCAGCTCGCGCGTGAGCTGGAGCGGTCCGCTGCCGATGCCGCCGATCACCTTGCACGCCGGGTCGCTCTTGCGCATGGCGGCGGCGGCTACGTTGAGCAGGGCCGCGTAATCGGCCGGCGTGTAGCGTTTGCCGCCGTATTTGCCCGTGCGGTCGGCCGGCAGGGCGTAGTCGGTGTAGATCGGCTCATTGAGGAATTCCCATACCTGGACCCGGTTCTTGTAGCGGTCGACGGCCTTACCGATGAAGGCCGCGAGGTCCGCCGGGTCCTTCGGCCCCCACGCCTGCCGGAGGCGCACGCCCGGGTACCCTTTCGTCGGCAGGGCCGCCGGTGCCTCGCTCGACCAGTCGGCGGAGGGGAAGGGGGGCAGCAGGGGCAGCACGTGCAGGCCCTCGCGCCGGACCCGCTCGATCTGGACGTCGCCGACCTCCCAGCGGAACAGGCCCTTCGCCGGCTCGATGTGCTGCCACTTGAGCGTCCAGTCGCGGTACCACGTCACGCCCGCCTTGGCGGCGAGGCCCAGCAGCCGGGCTGTCGTGAAGGCGTGGTTGATGCCGCAGACGGAGTCCGTGGCCTTCCGATCCGGCACCCGCGCGAGCGGCAGGTCCGCCGTCTCGGTCTTGTCGCCCACGCGGCAGGCGGCGCGGACGCGGTAGAAGCCTTTCCACTCGGCCGGAATCTCACGGGCCCGCTCGACGGCCGCGCCGGCGGGGACCTCGAACGCTTCATCGGCCCAGGGCACGGGCCTATCCTCGAAGTCGGTGACCTCGAACTTGACCGTTGCCCGTACCACCGCCGTGCCGTGGTTGCATGCGCGCAGGAGCAGGCTCGCGGGCCGGCCCTCCTCGAAGATGCCGGCGGGTTCGGACGGTTCCAGGCCGAACTCCACCGCCGTCCGCGGCTCGAAGTCCGTCGGCTTCTCGCCCTTTTCGAGTTGGACGGCGTCGAGGTCCACGTCGACACGCTGCTCCTCCGCCAGGTCCGGCCCGGCCATCACGAACGCAAAGCGGTGCTCCGGCCGGAATGTGAGCGAATACCGCTTCCACGCCTTGGACACTTGCACGGTGAGTCTGTGATCGCGGTACGGGCCGGAGGGGTCCTTTACCCGCGCGCCGATCGCGGCCCGGACGCCGTCCTCGCTGGCCCGCATGTGGCAGGAGAGCGTGTAGGGGGCGCCCTTCTCGACCTTGATCCACCCGCGGTTGGCGGCCAGCGGTTGAAGCTCCCGCCGCACCACCGGCTCGTAGTAGTCGAAATACAGGACCGGCGTGCGGTCGCCGCCGAGGGGGATCCGGAGGAATGCGCGGCCGTGCGTGCCGCCGTCGCGCTGGATTGAGCCGTGGAGGCTGTCCAGTCCGCCCCAGCCGGTCCGCACGCCGAGCGATGACCAGCCGTTCGCCCCCACCTCGAACGAGCCGTTGGCGACGAGGTTCTTTCCGCCGGCCGCCGGGACGAGGTCGGTAAACTCGACCTCGCTCTCCAAGCACTCGGCGATCCGCACGTCGGCGACCGAGAGCGTGCCCGGCTCGGTGAACCAGATCTGGAGGCGGGAGGTGGGTCCGATGTCCTGCGTGGCGTGGAAGGGCCGCCGGTAGGTCCGCCAGGCGCTGCCGACCGGGAGTTCCTCCTGGAGGCCGGCGTTCGTCCATGGCTTCGTGTCGACCAGGGCCACGCTGACGGAGCGGCCACGGAGGCCCTCGGCCCGCATCCGGCAGGAGAACTCGTACAGCTTGCCCTTGACGAGCGGCGCGAGGCCCACCTGGGCCAGCATCGCGTGGCTGGCGGGGCCTCGCCGCTCGAAACGCGTGCAGATAAGTTGGGCGAAGGGCCTGCCGTCGGCGTCCTTGGCGGCGCGAAGCGTCTGCGTAACGCTCGCATCGCCCGCCGCCTGCCACCGGTCGGGCACGCCGCCCGAGACCTGCGAGAAGTCGCCGTTGGCCGCGAGGTTCGGGCGTGAGGTGTCCGTCGCCTCGCCCGCCAGGGCCGGAGGGGAGAAAGCAGCAAGCGCCGCCGCCAGCAGCGAGGCGGCAAGCGCCGAGAGCCTGGCGCACCTGGGCATAGGAGCCCTTTCCACGGCCTCTGCGCCGCGGGCGCCGCAGAAGCGACCGGATTATACCACAGAAGGGCCGGTGGAAATACGAGGATGCGTCGGAGGCGCTTGGGTGGCATGGCCACGCGCCGTTGCGTGGCCATGCAGTCACCGGGGTAGGCCGGGGCGCAGCCCCGGCACGCAACCCGCGCGCCAGGCCGAGACGCCGGGGCGTTGCCCCGGCCTACATGTCGAAGCACGGCCGGACAAGCCGGCCGCGGCACATGCGCGGCGGGTCAGGAGACCCGCCGCGCACCAATCGGAAGGGGTGCAGCCTGCGGCTGGCTCTCCGTCTCCGCGGGCAGCGGCGGCAGGAGGGCGGCGTGCCTCTTCCAGTCGGCGGCCGTCGCTTCGAGGGCCCGGGCGATGTCGCCGTCCAGGTAGCCGGGCGACATGTTCCCGGCCGGGCGGCAATCGCCGGCCCGGCAGACGCGACGGAAGGCGTCCGGGTGGTCCATGAGCAGGCACGGCCGCGTGCGGTCCGTGATCTTGTCCTGCTCGGCGCGGAAGGCCACGAACGCCGGGTGGCGGCGCACGAAGTCCTTGAGGCTCGCGTACTCGCTTCGACCGTGAAGGATATCGAAAATATTCCCGCAGGCGATCGGCGAGAAAACGCACGGGCTGATGTCGCCGTTGGCGTACAGGTGGAAGTAGTACCGCCCGCCCGCAATGCAGCCGCCCACGAGGTGGCCGTCGTTCCAGGCGTCGGCCAGGAAGACCGGCCGGTTCTCCTGGCGCCAGCGGTAGATGGTCTGGCGCAGCAGGGCGCGCTGGTCCGAGGTGACCATGAGGTCGATCCGCGGCGAGCGGCCGATGGGCTGGAGCAGGAAGAACCAGCCGAACATGTCGCCCTCGGCCATGCGCCGCTCGAGGAAGGCGTCGGTGCAGATGGCCTCGGCGTTCTCGCGCGTCAGCGTGGCCGAGAAGCCGGTCATGACGCCGCGCTGGGCCAGGAGCCGGCGGGCGCGGCGGCTCTTCTCGTAGATGCCGCGGCCTCGGCGGGCGTCGGTCTGGTGCTCGAAGCCCTCGACGCTGAGGGCCGGGAAGACGTTCCCAACCTGCTGGAGTCGGTCGGCCACCTCCTCGTCGATCATCGTGCCGTTGGTGAAGACGAGGAACGCGCGGTTGCTGAACCGCTCGGCCAGTTGCGTGAGGCAGCGGTCGGCCTTCTCGCGCAGGAAGGGCTCGCCGCCGGAGATCGTGATGAGCGTGACGCCCATGTCGACGACCTGCTCGATGATCTGGACCAGGCGCTCGGGGTCCAAATCACTGCCGGTGGCGCCCGACTTGGCGTAGCAGCCGGGGCAGTGCAGGTTGCACCGGTCGGTGGGCTCGATGACGACGGAACAGGGGGTGACGGCCGTGGCGTCCAGGGCATCGGTCCGCCGGTACATGTCGTCGATCCACGTGGCGATGAATCGCAGGACGGCCCGCGCCGCCGCCGGACGCTCGTTGATGACGCGGTGGAGGAAGGGCGTCAGGTGCGGCCCGAGCCACCGGAGGTGCTTCATCCGGTCCGTTTCGCCCTCGGTCTCGTCGTACGCCGTGCCCAGGCGGTTCAGGATGGCGTCGAGCATGACGTCGCGGAGCCGCGGCACCTGGAGGGCCAGGTCGGCCCCCCGGAGGGCGGCCATCAAGGCCATGCGTGCCCATCGATCATGCGTGATTCGCTTGGCGGCGGAGATCATGGTCGTCCCCCCGTAATTCCCATGACGCACTACTTCATTATGCAGTGTGTCCAATGCGCGTGCAAGGGGCGCATTGCTTGGGGCGAGTCATGTAGGCCGGGGCGAGTACCTGTCTAGGCGTGGGTGGCACGGTCACGCGCCGTTGCGTGACCGTGCATGCTACCCTATGTGGCCGTGCACGGCCACGCAACGGCGCGGGGCCGTGCCACCCGGCGATCTCCTACCACGCTAAACACGTACCGGGGCGTTGCCCCGGCCTACGTGGCGGAGAACTGCCGGGACTCCTGGAGCGACCGGACGGCGATGCCCTTCTTCTTCAGCGCCTCGATGCCGTTGACGAAGGCCGCCGCGGCGCTGACGGTGCTGATGAGCGGGATGCTGTTGGCGATGGCCTGCGTGCGGATAGTGATCTCGTCCTTGCGGGGGTTCTTGCCGCTGACGGTGTTGATGACCAGGCGGACCTCCTTGTTCTTCATCAGGTCCAGGAGGTTCGGCCGCCCGACGGAAACCCGCTGGAGGCTGCGGACCTTCACGTCGTGCCGGGCGAGGGCCGCCGCCGTCCCTTCGGTGGCGACCAGGTCGAAACCGAGGTCCTCCAGCTTCTTGGCGATGAAGATGATCTCGCGCTTGTCGCTGTTACGGACCGAGATGAAGACCGTGCCCGACATCGGCAGGGCGTGGCCGGCGCCCTGGAGGCTCTTGGCGCACGCCACGCCGAACGAGGAATCGATCCCCATCACCTCGCCGGTGGACTTCATCTCGGGTCCCAGGACCGCATCGACGCCGGGGAACCGGGCGAACGGGAACACCGACTGCTTGACGGCCACCAGCTCGGGCTGGATCTCCTTCGTGAACCCGAGCTCGGCCAGCGAATGCCCCAGCATGACCTTTGTGGCGATGTTGGCGAGCGGAACGCCGATGGCCTTCGACACGAAGGGGATCGTGCGGCTCGCCCGCGGGTTGACCTCGAAGACGTAGACGGTGTCGCCGCGGACGGCGTACTGGACGTTCATCAGCCCCTTGACCTGAAGGGCCATGGCGAGGGCCTTGGTGTATTCTCGCAGCCGGTCGACGATTGGCGACGTCAGGGTGGTGGGCGGGAGGACCATGGCGGCGTCGCCGCTGTGAACGCCCGCCGGCTCGATGTGCTCCATGATGCCGCCGATGACGCAGAGCTTGCCGTCGGCCACGGCGTCGACGTCGACCTCGATGGCGTTGTCGATGAACTTGTCGATGAGGACCGGATGCTCGGCGAAGACGTCGGAGGCGATCTTGGCCTCGGCCATGAACCGCTCGAGTTCCTCTTCGTCGAAGACCACCTCCATCGCGGTGCCGCCGAGCACGTAGGAGGGGCGGACGACGACGGGGTAGCCGACCTCGGCGGCGATGGCCTTGGCCTCCTCGTACGAGTTCGCCGTGCCGTTCGGCGGCTGCACGAGGCCCAGTTCGGCCAGGAGCTGCTTGAACCGCTCGCGGTCCTCGGCCCGGTCGATGGAGTCCGACGACGTGCCGAGGATGCGGACGCCCGCTTGTTCCAGGGGCACGGCCAGGTTCAGCGGCGTCTGCCCGCCGAGCTGCACGATGACGCCTTCGGGCTTCTCCGCCTCGATGATCGCCAGGATGTCTTCGCGGGTGAGCGGCTCGAAGTAGAGCTTGTCGGACGTGTCGTA
>JAPLML010000742.1 GCA_026387055.1 Planctomycetota bacterium
CTGCAACGCCCCTCAGGCCCAGGCGCAACCTTATACTACCATAGAATTGGCATAAGTCAAGCGAGGCTGCGGCGGCCTGAGGGTCGGCCGCGATGGAGTTCCCCCCGCCGGAGCCTACCCCACGTTCTCGGCGGCTTCGCGGGCGATGGCCAGGGCGGCCAGGTCCTGGATCTGGTCGCCGAGGACGGCCTTGTCGATGATGCAGTTCTCGTAGGCCGACGGCAGGGCCTCGCGCTTGGCGGCGGCGCGGATGCCCTCCAGCAGCAAGTTGCCGAGCCGCCGGGCCGTGCTTCCCAGGCTGATCCGCTGGGGATTCAGGATGTCGATCAGGATGGCGCACGCCTGGCCGAGGTAGTCGGCCTGCTCGCGGACGATGCGGATGGCGAACGCGTCGCCGTCGATCGCCGCCTCGCCGACCTCCTTGCCGGTGATCTGCTGGAGGGGCAGGGCGTCGAGCCGCGTCGGCTCGTGCCCTTCCTGGAGCCTCAGGCGGGCCAGGTTCCCCAGGGCCGTGCCGCTCGTCAGGCCCTCGACGCTCCCGGCCTTGTAGTACCCGACCGGCCCCATCGGCAGCAGGCGGACGTGGCCGATCTCGCCGGCCAGGTCCTGCCGGCCGCGGATCAGCCGCCCGCCCAGGAGGATCCCGGCGCCCATCCCGGTGCCACAAGTAATGTAGATGAGATCTTCCACCTGGCACTTGAGGCCCCACCGCCACTCGGCCACGGCGGCGGCGTTCGCGTCGTTCTCCAGGGCCGCGGGCACGCCCAGGGCCTCGCGGACCTTCTGCACCACGGGCACGCGGTCCCATCCGGGGAGGTTCGGCGGCGACAGGATCATCCCCTCGCGGCTCGACAGGGGTCCGCCGCACGCGATGCCGCAGGCCGCCGGCTTCTCGCCCCCGCACAGGCGCCGCCCGAGCTCCACGAGCCGCGCGATCGTCTCGTCGGGCGTCGAGGTGCGAAACTCCTCATGGGCGAGGGCGTTGCCCTCGCCGTCGCCGACGATGGCGGCCGACTTCGAGCCGCCGATGTCAAATCCAAGAAGCAGTGAACTCGTCATGGACGCGAAAGACTACCGTCGCCGGGCGCGAACCTCAATAGTATTCTGGCGGCGCGGCGCCCCTCCGGTACAATAGGCCGCAACAAGCGTGGGGACGGGTGCGCGGCGGAAGGGGGTAGGTGTCCGGCGCGCCTGTTTTCCATGTGCCACGGGTTGCCCCCAACCCGTGGTCGATGAGGTTGTGTTTCCCTATCGCGTTATGCTGTTCGTAACGTGGGGCCTTGGCCCCGCGCCGTGCGAGGTGCAGGCGAACGTTTGCGGGGGGACAAGCCCCCGCGCTACGCCTTCTCGCGGTAAGGCAAGGAGAACGCGTCATGCGAATCGCCATCGGTTCCGATCACGCGGGCTTCCTCTACAAGGAAGCGATCAGGCAGCACCTGGCGGAGGCGGGCCACGACGTCCGCGATTTCGGCACGTCGTCCCAGGAGCGGGTCGATTACCCCGTCTTCATCCGCCCCGTGGCGCTGGCGGTGGCGCGGGGCGAGTTCGAGCGCGGCATCGTCCTGGGCGGGTCGGGCAACGGCGAGGCGATGGTGGCCAACCGCGTGCGGGGCGTCCGGTGCGCGGTGGCGTGGGACCTGCGGTCGGCCCGCCTCTCGCGCGAGCACAATGACGCGAACGTCCTGGCGCTCGGCCAGCGGATGATGGCCGTCGAGGAGGCCCTTGAGATCGTCGACCTCTGGCTCGTGACCCCCTTCGACGGCGGCCGCCACGTCCGCCGCCTCCAGATGATGGACGAGACGTGAAGCCATCCGAGCCCGCCGCGGCGCATGAAGTCGTTCGAGCCCGCCGCGGAAGCGGCGGGGCACCCCCCAATCACCGCAAGCCCCGCCTCTCCGGCTACTCCTTCGGCCGCTCCTCCTCCGGGTTCCAGATCAGCCGGCCGAGTTCTTCTATCGGGATGCGTTCGACGTGTCCGTCGCAGAAGCCGATGTGGTGCCCTGTGCCGAAGCGCGGCTTGGTCGGCAGGGCGTCCGGCCCGCCGGCGGGCGGGGCGCCGGGGGCGCACTCGAAGAACAGGACGGTCTGGCTCGGTCGCCGGATGAGCCCCAGCGGTTTTCCGGCCACCATGGCGTTGATGGCGTAAACTCGCCCGGGCGTCTTCCCGGAGGGATCCAGGAGAACGGAATCAGGAAGGCCGGCTGTTTGCAGTTCCTCGGGCCAGGTAGCCCCCGATGGGAACGTGTTCTTGTGGCTCGCGGCATACACCATGGCGACTTGATACAACTCGCTGATGTTGCTCGCGCTTGACTTCGCAATGACATCGATGGAGTTGCCAGAGATGCTGGGAATGAGAAGCAGCCAAGCCACCGGGATGCCAACGGCGCTGATGACCATCCCTGCAATCGCCAGCCCTCGGCCGGCGAGTTGGCCCGCGCTTCTGCCGATCCTCACGAGGGCGACGACGCCCAGAATAGCACCGACGATGCTCGCCAGACCGAGCGTGCAGGGGCCCACGATGCCGAGGACCAGGCTCGCCGTGGCCATGCCGCTGGTCTCGGGCTTGGCGGGCGATTCTGGCGGTAGGGGGGTGTTCAGGGTCACGGTTGGCTCCTTCAGCATGTAGGCCGCGGCCACGCCGCGGCGATCTCTCGTCCAAGATGCGGCATCTTCTCTCGTTCGTAGGGGCACAGCATGCCGTGCCCCTGCATTGGCGGCGCACGATAAACCGCAGCGTTGCCGCGCACTGCGTTTGCACAATATGGAAAGAGGATTACGATCACCACGGCTTGACAAGCAAGCCGTGGCACATGAACAGCGCATGGAAAGAGGATTACGGTCACCACGGCTTGACAAGCAAGCCGTGGCACATGAACAGCGCGAGGTTGCACCTTCTCCTACTCGTTCGGCGGCTCGCCCGTCGGTTCCCACAGGAGCCGGCCGAGGTCATTCTTGGCGACCCTCTCTGTGTGCCCGTCGCAGAAACCGATAGCGTACCCGCCGGGGTCGCGCGGTTCCGGCGGGAGGTTCTTCGGCCCGCCGCCGGGCGGGGTGCCGGCGGCGCACTCGAAGTAGAGCACCGTTTCGCCGCGCCGCCGCACGTCCGCCGACTTCCTGCCGGCCAGGAGGGCGTTCATGGCGATGATGCGGCCGAGGGCCGCGTCGCGCGGGTCGGCCAGCATGCTCTCGTCGGTCAGGACGTGGGCGTCCTTGAGCGCCTGCGGCCAGGAGTCCGGCGGCGGAAAGCGATCGTCATTCTTCGCCGCGTAGTCCATCGTGGCCTGGCCGAGGAGGCGCATCCGGCCCATCATCATGAGGTGCTGACTTGTCACGGAGGCCTCCTCCCACGCCTTGGAGGCCCCCACCCAGATGAGCAGGCCGGCGGCCGCGGCGACCAGCCAGATCGCGAGGGTGATGGCCGAGGAAAGGATGCCGCCGAGCGCCAGGCCGCGGCCGGCCATCTGCCCGCCGCTGCGGCCGATCTTCACGAGGGCGACGATCCCCAGGATGAGCCCCACGATGCTCGTCAGGCCCACCGTGCACAGGCCCGCGATGCCCAGCACGAGGCTCGCGATAGCCATGCCGCTGGTCCGGGGCTTGGCGGGCGACAACGCTTCGGTTGGGTTACTGCTGGTCATGGGCTGGCTCCCTGGCGACAATCCTGTCTCGATGAGCCAATCTTCCCCTTTCCCCGGCCTTTCGCAAGAACATTCCCGGCCCATGCCCGCGAGGCTGTTTCTGACCAAGCCTCACGTTGGCGCTCTTCGCATTCCGCACTTTGCACTCCGCACTCCGCATTGGGTTGTTTCGTCTTGCTCCCGCCTCCCGGGGTTTCTACAATCACATCCGCGCTTGGGGCGTCGCGGGAGCATTTCTTCGGGGCCCCTGGAAAAGGATGCGCGGCGGATGAAATCGATTCACATTGAAGCGCGGACGCTGCCGGAGGCGTGGGAGGCCGCCGTCCGCCGGTGCTGGGAGGAGGGAGCGCGGTTCCGCACCCAGTACGACAAGCCGGGCGACCCGCCCAGCCGCGACGTGGCCTGCCTCATCCACGTCAAGGAACCGTTCGCCGAGCCGCGCATCCACAAGGCGTTCCCCGGCGGCCTCGACGACCTCGAGGTCTACCGGGCCGAGGTGCTCTACGGCGTCCACGATCACTGGATCGCCCCCGAGGAAGGCAAGTGGGAATATACCTATCACGAGCGGCTGTTCGCCTACAAGGTGCCGGGGCGCGCCAAGCCGATCGACCAGATCGCCGCCGTCGTGAAGATGCTCCGCAAGACCCCGTACACGCGGCGGGCCCAGGCGGTGACGTGGCAGGCGTGGAACGACCTCGGCATCCGCGACCCGGCGTGCCTCCAGCGGGTGTGGTTCCGGATCGAGCAGGGGGAGGGGCGCGAGTCCGACCGGCTGAACCTGGCCATCCACATCCGCTCGAACGACGCGTTCAAGGCGGCGTTCATGAACATGTACGCCTTCACGGAGCTCCAGCGCGAGGTGGCGGCCAAGCTGGGCGTCGCGCTTGGAGAGTATGTACATATAGCCGACAGCTTCCACATCTACGGCTCGTACTTCGGGGAGTTCGAGGGGTTCCTGGGGATGATCGGGCGGCGGCCCGACCGGTTCTTCACGAGCGAGTTCGCCCGGCCGATGTTCGCCGACGGCGTGCGGCGGCTCCTGGCGGAGAAGGACCTCCCGCCCGCCAAGCGGCGGATCATGAAGCGGCGCCTCCAAGCGCTCGGTGCCGCCGAAGGGGCGCCCTGAGCGCGAGAGCCTTCAACCCTCTCCCTTGACGGGAGGATGTGTTTGACGTGACACGAGATTGCCGGGTGGCACGGCCACGCGCTGTTGCGTGGCCGTGCATGGTCACGTGGGGGGCAAGCACGGTCACGCAACAGCGCGTGGCCGTGCCACCCACGCTGAACACGTACGAGGGGAGTATGCAAGCAGGCATGCCAGACGCGTGCGGGCAACCTGTGGCACAGAGCAGGCGGCGAGCGCCGCGATAAGGGGCCATCCGATTGAGTGAGCCTACCAACGGCGACAACGGCCGGGAGAACCGGAACTCCCAGCGCCTGGACACCGGGCCGCTTTACGAGTCGCCCTTTACGGTCAAGGGAAGGGTGAAGAGTTTCCGCCATGCGGCCATGGGCATCTGGTTCGTCCTCCGCAGCCAGCACAACGCGTGGCTTCACGCGGTGGCCACGGTCCTGGCGTTCATCCTGGCCGCCGTGCTTCATGTCTCGGTGAGGCCGTTCACGTCCGGCCAGTGGTGCGCCCTGCTCATTGCGATCTCGCAGGTGTGGGTGGCGGAGACGTTCAACACGGGCCTGGAGGTGCTGGCGGCGGCGATCACGTCGGACCGCCACCCTATCGTCAAGATCGCGAAGGACGTGGCGGCGGCGGCCGTGTTGATGTCGGCCCTGGCGGCCGCCATCGTCGGCGCGGTCCTCTTCGTCCCGCCGCTGGCGGAACTGATCATGCGGCTGACCCCGGCGCGGTAAGCGCCGGCTCCGCCAGGTACGCAGGGTGGGTGCTGTGCAGCCGTACGTGTTTAGCGCGGGTGGCACGGTCACGCGCCGTTGCGTGGCCGTGCTTGTTCCCCCCACGTGACCGTGCACGGCCACGCAACAGCGCGTGACCGTGCCACCCGGCAATCTCGTATCACGCTGAACACGTACGTGCACCCACCGCGATTTCTACTTCCCGATGCAATAGAGATTGCTCTCTGTTCGTATGAATATCTGTTTTTGGGAGATCGCCGGGCTGGCGCAGCACTTCTCGCCGAGCGGGTTGCGGGCGACTTCCTTCAACTCCGGCCCTGCCTCGACCACGGTCGTTTCGCCCTTCTCGGAAAGGAAGTACAGGCGGCCGTCGGCCCAGAGGGGGGAGGCCGAGAAGGGGCCGCGCAGCCGCGCCTCGCCGGCGATCTCGCCCGTGTCGGCCTTCAGGCACCTGGCCGCCCCCTGCTCGTTGACGACGAACAGGTGGGGCTTCGAGTAGAGCATCGAGCAGATCATCGGCACGCCCTTCGGCTGTTCCCACGCGATGTGCGTCTTGGTGCAGTCGCCCCTGCCGCCGAGGCGGACGGCCCGGATCGCCGGCGGGCCGAGGCCCGGCGTCGTGCTGGTGAAACCCGTGGTCGCGAAGACCAGGCCGTCGCCGACGACGGGCGACGGCACGACGCCCTCGCCGAGGCTCGTGACGGTCCAGAGGCTCTCGCCGCTCGCGGGGTCGAACCCCTGGACCACGTTGCCGGCGCTCGAGACGAGCTGGTCCTTGCCGTCGACCTTGACGACCTGCGGCACGGCGTGGGCGATGCGCGAAGCCTTGCGCTTGGTCTGCCAGCGGATCTGCCCCGTGCCGGAGTCGTACGCCATGACGACCGACTCGTCCCACGGCTTCTGCCAGCCCGCGAGCTTCTCGGGGCCGCGGCTGGACCCGTCGAAGGCGACGATCACGAGGCCGTTCCACAGGATGGGCGAGACGGCCAGGCCGTGCTGGCTGTAGAACTTGAAATCGCGATTCGTCCATAGGGCGGCGCCGTCCATGCTCACGGCGGCCAGGCTGCCGTCGAACGCCAGGACGTACACCCGCCGGCCGTCGGTCACGGGCGTGGCCGTGGCGAAGGAGTTCTGCGGGGACTTGTTGTCCGGCTTCTGGCGAAGGACCTCCTTGTCCCACGCCGCCGCCCCCGTCTTGCGGTCGAGGCACACCAGGTGCAGCGACGCCCCTTCGTCGGTGGCCGTGGTCACGAAGACGCGGTCGCCCCAGACGATGGGCGACGACCACCCCTGGCCGGGGATGGGGACCTTCCACGCCACGTTCTCCGCCGCGCTCCATTTCGTGGGGACGCCGGTCTCCGCCGAAATCCCCTGGCCGGTCGGCCCGCGCCAACCGGGCCAGTTCTCGGCCAGGCCTGAGGCGGGCGGCAGGACCGTTGCTGCCAGGGCGAGGACGGCAAGGACGCAGGCGCTTCGCATCATAGGATCCTCCTTGGCGGGGTTTTGTACCGACATGCGGCGGGCGTGTCAACCTGCGAATTCGGCGGTTGTAGGGCGGGCGTGCCGAGATTTCGTGGCAAGCCCCGTTCGTCGAGGGTGGCACGGTCACGCGCCGTTGGGTGGCCGTGCTTGCTCCCCCCATGACCATGCATGGCCACGCAACGGCGCGTGGCCGTGCCACCCTCGCCACAAACACGAGATGCACCCCCGGGGGTTTGCCTTGAGGTCGAAAATGGTGTATAAAACAGCATGCTGGTTGCAGGTTCGGGCTGGCGGGAGGTATGGGGCCGAGCGTCGGCTCGGGGCGCTTGCTGAAGCACGGACGTGCGGCCGGCGGCACGGAACGGAGGCTCTTATGAATCGCTCGCTTTCTGGTAAGACTTCCTGCGCGGCGCGTGCGGCGGCGCCCGCGTTTGAGGCCCTGGAGGGCCGGACCCTGCTGGCCGGCAACGTCGTCGCAACGGTCCTGGCGGGGGGGCTGCTGCGCATCACGGGCGACGCGGCGGCCAACGACATCATCATCGACCAGGTGGGCGCGGCGCCGGACGGCGTGCGCCTGAGCTCCGGCCCGAGCGCGACGCTCATCAACGGGCTGGCCGGCCCGGTGCAGCTCGGCGGCGTCAAGGACCTCGTGCTGGCCCTGGGCGACGGGGACGACCTGGTGAAGCTGACGGCGGCCACGTTCCGCGGGAACGTGACGGTCGACGGCGAGGGCGGCGCGCTCACGACGACGGTCGACGGCGCCCGCTTCGTGGGCAGCGTGAGCCTCGCCTCCGACAGCGCGAATAATCTCAATATCACGAATAGCGCGTCGATCGCGGGGGACCTGGCGATCCAGGGCGGGGCCGGCGGGAACGTCACGATCGCCGGCTCCCGCGTGGGCCGCAACCTGACGGTCGTGGCCACGGGACCGGGCAGCAACGGCTTCAGCATGAACGGCGGCACGACGGTCAACGGCAAGGTTTCGCTCTCGTTCGGCGACGGCTCCGCCAACGTGACCATAGTGCAGAGCGGCATCCGGGGCAACCTGGACATCGCCTCCGGCATGGACTCGGACTCCCTGGTCCTCGACCAGACGGCGGTGCTGGGCAACGTGACGCTGAGCGCGGGCGACGGCAACAACTCGATGCTGCTCAGCGGAGCGGCAGTCAACGGCAAGGTCGCGATGACGTCCTTGGTCGGCTGGGATACGTTCCAGGCTTTGAACGGCTCGCGGATCGGGGGGGAACTGCGGCTCGACTTCGGTTCGGGCGGCAGCAGCGCGACGGTCAACAACACCACCGTCGGCGGGGCGCTCACCCTGAACGCCACGGACGGCGACGATACGCTCAACGTGGTGAGCGGGGGACAACAGCTTTTATGCCGACTCCTCGACGGTGGGCGGCGACCTCTCGCTCAGGAGCGGGGCGGGGACGGACTCCGTTAACATTGCCAATTTCTCGACGGTCCGCGGCAAGGTGAGCCTGGACCTCGGCGCGGGCGGCAGCAGCACGACGGTCAACACCGCCACCATCGGCGGCGCGCTCACCCTGACCTCCACGGATGGCGACGACACGCTCAACGTGGTGGGCGGCAGTCTCGTCGGCGGGAAGGTGACGGTCAACACGGGGGCGGGAACCTCCAGCGCGTCGGTGAACGGCAGCCGGGTGCTCGGCAGCATGGCCGTCACGGCCCCCGGCGGGGGCAGTCTGCTCATCGCCAGCGCCGCTTACGTGCGCGGAGACGTGGGCGTGACCTACGAGGCGGGGGACAACAGCGCCGTGATCGACTCCTCGGTAGTGGGCGGCGCTTTCTCGCTCAAGAGTGGGGCGGGATCGGACAGTGTGACCATCGCCAACTACGCCACCGTCCGCGGCAGTGTGAGCCTGGACCTCGCTGCGGGGGGCAGCAACACGGCGGTCGACAACGCGACCGTCAGCGGGGCGCTCACCCTGACCGCCACGGACGGCGTCGATACGCTCAGCGTGGCGGGCGGCAGTCTCGTCGGCGGGAAGGTGACGGTCAACACGGGGGCGGGAACCTCCAGCGCGTCGGTGAACGGCAGCCGGGTGCTCGGCAGCCTGGCCGTCACGGCCCCCGGCGGGGGCAACTTACTCATCGCCGCCGAGGCCCGGGTGCAAGG
>JAPLML010000005.1 GCA_026387055.1 Planctomycetota bacterium
GGGACCTGTGGCTTGTGACCAGAATCCAGGCGATGCGGCAGGACCAGCTCGCGAGGCTGGCACAGCGGCAAGAGAAGCTTGAGCAATCAAGGAGGTGGAATCATGGAGGTTGAGTTCTTCGACTCGCACGAGGCCGCAGCCAAGCGCCTTCGTCAGGCGATGGAGGCGGCCGACGCCAGGGTGACGCCGTGGCAGGCGGCCCTGCGTCCGGGCGAGTGCATCCTCAGCATCGTTGAGGACGGGCTGGTGGTCTTCGGCGAGGTGCTGGAGGGCTACCGGGAGCCGCACCTGAAGCATTACCGGTTCTGCCGGTGCTTCTCGGTGGCGTGCCCGGAAGGCGAACTTGGCGACGTGCACGTATCGACCGTCGCCTGCCGGATCAGCCGGCAGTTCTTCGAGCAGATGCGCCAGACGGGCTGGGCCATGGAGGGCCCGCCCCCTGGCCTGCCGCTATTGAGAGGGCCGCCACCGTAGCCGCGGGAGGGTCGGCCGCGCCCGCGCGGGCGTCCGGTGGCAGGTGGTTCCCACAGCGGCAATCACCCAGGCAAGCGGCCTGAGCTCGCACATTCTGCCTTCCGGCCTTCGGCCGCAGGCGAGCATGCGATAAGGCAGATGGCTCGCTCAGGCAAGAAGGCGGTGGAGGTGATTGCCGTGAAGAGAACCACCAGCGAAGACCGGACGCCCCGTAGCGGCGTGGCGGCGGAGCCGGAGCGGGCCTGTCCCCGCCGGCTTCCGGTTGTCCGAATCCGCGGACGGCTGTACTACCAGGACGACCGGCTGCAGGAGTTCCGGGCCGTGGACGCCCCTTGGGACCGAGTGCCCTTTGAGGTCATGGTCTGGGCACGGGTGATCCTCGGCAAGTGGCCGGCTTGACCCGGCCCGGCCAGAGGTCAAGCAGCCCGAGGTACGCCGAGCCTGTGAAGCGTACAACCGCCGCCCGGGGATCGGGGCTTTGGGCGCGCGGCGCGGCGGCGGAAGTCGGGCTTTGCTGTGGGCTGAGCGGCCAGCCGCTGCCCGGCAAAGGCACCTCGCCCCCGGCATCACCTTTTGGTGATGGCTCGGGTCGCTCATAAAGGCGTTGGCGCGCGCGGGGCGTGCGCCCTGCTGGGCGCAGCCATTATGGCGACCCTCGCCGAAATACGGTGTGGAGGTGATGCCTTATGGCGGCGAGGTGCTCATTGTGCGGCAGCGAGGACGGCATCCGCTCATCCTGCCCGAAGCTGGAGGGCCAGGTCGTATGCCGTTATTGCTGCCGGACCAGGAAGGGCCTGGATGGGCCGGATTGTCCCTGGTGGGAGCTGTGCAGCTCCACTGACCTGCGGCAGTGGGAGTGGTGACGGCCCCGCTCGGAATGGCTTGGCTGCCGGTTCTAACGGGGCCTGGGGAAGAGGAGGTGGGGCCGGGGAGGAGGGGAAGGGGCTGCCAAGAATGGCAGACCCGTCTGCGGTGATTGGTGCCGCAGTGCGCGCGGTGACGCCGCGCACGGTGGGTTGGAAGCCGCCGCATGGCGATGCTGGCGGTCTTGGAGGTCGGTTTCGGCCGAGGAAATGAATGGCCGGCAACGCGACCATGTAATATCAATAAAACATTGGAATGAAAGGAGTTGTGATTCAGTTCGAAGAGGTAAGAGGATAAATGAGGCGCGAAATGGAAACGAATGGCCAGCTAACGTGAAAACTCGCGATATCCGCGACGAGACGATGGAGCAGTATCGCAAGAGGACGGAGTCGACGCGGGCGCACTTGATGGACACGCCCCACAGGCTCCGGCGGCACCAACGCAGCAACATGCAGACGGAGGCCTTCTTGCCGTCCACCTTGGGCAGGTGCTTCATGGCCTCGGTCATCGTGACCGGCTCTTCGCTCGGGCTGATCAAGGCGGCAAACCGCAGCACCAGGTCCAGGACCATCTTAGTCTTGGTCGGCTCAGGGCCGGGCTTGTTGCGGTCGGCGCTACCGTCGTACTTGCGCGCGATCAACCACCCATGCCACCAAAGTAGTGTGTCGGGGCTGAAGATGGTGCCCAGCTCGCGCAGGACATCACGGCCCAGCTTCACTGCGGCGCGGGCCAGACGGCGCTTCTGGGACTCGTTCAGGATGATCCTCTTGTGACCGAGTTTTTCCCGAAGGATGCGATTCTCCTCGCGTAGGTACTCGATCACCTGTTGCTGCTGCCGGTTCATCCAGCCCGCCAGAGCCACCGCGAAAAAGGTCCATGGTTTCCAGGTCATAAGGGGAGGATGGTGGCGGCGCCCGCTAACGAACGCAAGGTCGCAGGCGAAGCCTATAACCCCCACGGGGTGCGCAACTGCGTCAACTGGCGCAGAAGTGCGACCTTCGATGGGGGAAGCAGGGTGCGTCAGCCGTCACGCCCATGCCCATACCACCCTTCCACCCGGGTCGGGATCCCACGAATGTTATGAAATTAGCCTTGCAAATCGAAACTTACTCTTTTATTATGCCTGGTATGAAGAGAGCCTACGAATCCCTGTTGCGGGAGTACCTGAAGACCTTCCCTTGCGTCGGCGTTATCGGTCCGCGGCAGTGCGGCAAGACGACTTTCCTGGAGACGCTCCCGGAAGGCTGGAAGCGATTCGACCTGGAGCGGACCAGCGACCACCAGATCGTCGCCAGCGACCCGGAACTGTTCCTGCGCCTCAATTCGCACCACGTAGCCATCGACGAGGCCCAACTACTGCCGGGGTTGTTCCCGGCGCTGCGGGTCGCCATAGACGCCCAGCGCAAGCAGCCAGGGCGGTTCGTGATCACCGGGTCAAGTTCCCCCGACCTGCTGAAGTCGGTGTCTGAATCCCTGGCCGGTCGGATCGGGATCATCGAGATGGCCCCGTTTGCCTGGAGCGAGGTCCATCCCGCCAAAGGCTTGTCCTTTGCTTCCCTGCTGACCGACCGCAAGAGCAAGGCGGCGGACTTCGAGGCCCTTTTGAAAAAACCGCGCGGCGACCTGAAGGCCGTTCACGACTACTGGTTCCGGGGCGGCTACCCTGAGCCGTGGATCAAAGGCACCAGCCGGTTCAGAGAGCTCTGGATGGACCAGTACGTACGAACGTACCTGTTTCGGGACGTGGCGCGACTGTTTCCGGGGCTGGACCAGAACAAGTTTCGGCTCTTCCTCCAGATGCTGGGCGGCTTGTCGGGAACAATCATCAACTACGCGGACGTCGCCCGGGCCCTGGGGGTCTCCGCCCCGACGGTTCGCGACTACTTTGAGATCGCCCACGGCACGTTCATCTGGCGGCGGATTCCGCCCTATGAGAAGAACGCCGTGAAGCGGGTCGTCAAGCATCCCAAGGGCCACCTACGAGACAGCGGCCTGCTGCACTACCTGCTGCGGATCCCCGACACCCACGCGCTGCTGGGCCACCCGCAGGTCGGGCGCTCCTGGGAAAGCCTGGTCATCGAAGAGATCATCCACCAGTTGACGTGCGTCGGGTGCAGCTTCGACTACTACTACCACCGGACGGCAGCCGGGGCGGAAGTGGACCTGGTCCTGGAGGGCGACTTCGGCCTGATCCCCGTCGAGATCAAGCACACCCAGACCGTCGACCCGCGAAAACTGCGTTCGCTGAAGGACTTCGTCCAAGAACGGCGATGCCGGATGGGCCTGGTCATCAACAACGACCAGACGCCGCGGCTCTACGACGAGAACATCCTGGGGCTGCCGCTGGCGTACCTGTGATTGCCAGACAAAGACGAGGCCATGCGACAGCCAATCTGGCCGACGATCTGCGTTGACTTGGGGTCCGCGGCTTGATTCATGACGACAACGTACCTATCCTCCTGTCGATGCGAGGCTATGCCCAACAGAATGGCGACACGAACATCAGACGGCGAGGTGTGGCATTGTCCGGCAAGGCCTCCGCGGCCACAACTGGATGAACTTGCTGACCTGCGGGCCGCGATAGCAAGCGCGGTACTGCTTGGTTGCCAGGCCACGACGCAGGCCAGCGCTCGATCTGCGACCGGGCGGATGGTAGAATCTGGTGGTGGCAGTGGGACGTTCAAGGCATTTACCGGGCAGGTCCCGGAAGGAAAGACGCAATGATAATCAGAATGACCGTCGTGATGCTGGCTGCCTTCACCGCGGCGTCGGCACAGGATCAACCGCCGCCGGCCGGGAAAGAGCCCGTCCAGCCCAAGGCCGACGTGGCGGCCGTGGCGCAGGCCGACAACGTCTTCGGCTGCGAACTGTACGCCAGACTAAAGGGGCAGGCAGGAAACCTGTTCTTCTCGCCGGCCAGCATCCACACTGCTCTGGCTATGACCTACGCCGGTGCCGCCGGCCGGACGGCAGATCAGATGGCCGGGGCGCTCCACTTCAAACTGCCCGCTGATCGCCTGCACAAGGCCTTTGGGCTGCTGACGAACGAGTTGAACAACCCGCCGAAGCAGGGGACCGATCCCGCCTACCAACTGGTCGTCGCTAACGCCCTGTGGCTTCAGAAGGGCTACCCGTTCAAGGAGAGCTTCACCAGGCTGGTCAAGGACAGCTACAGCGCCGGGCTCAACGAGGTGGACTATGCCGCACCCGAACCCGCCCGCAAGACCATCAACGATTGGCTGGAAAAGGCTACCGGGGACAAGATCACGGACCTCATCCCGCCCGGCGTGCTGAACGAACTGACCCGGCTGGTGCTGACCAACGCCGTGTACTTCAAGAGCGATTGGGCAGCCCCCTTCTCCAAGCAGAAAACCAAGGATGGGCCTTTCCAGTTGGGCGAGGGCAATACCGTCAACGTGCCCCTGATGACCCAGTGGACGCACGTCGGCTATATGGAGACCAAGGACTTCCAACTGGCCGACCTGCCCTACAAGGCCAACGAACTGAGCATGACGGTCCTGCTCCCGCGCAAGGCCGACGGCCTCAAGGCCCTCGAAGATAAGCTCTCCGCCAAGGCCCTGGCCCAGTGGATCGGCAAGGCCAAGGTGACGTACGTGGATCTGACGGTGCCTCGGTTCAAGTTCACCAGCCAGTTCGGGCTTAAGGAGCCGCTGTCGCAACTAGGCATGGTCGATGCCTTCGACCCGCGCAGGGCCAACTTCTCCGGCATGACGACCATGGAAAAGCTGTTCATCTCGGCCGTGCTGCACAATGCCTTCGTGGCAGTGGACGAGGAAGGCACGGAGGCGGCGGCTGCCACAGCCGTCACAGTCACGGCCCTGGCGGTGCCCGAGGAGCCCAAGATCGTCTTCAGGGCCGACCGGCCTTTCCTGTTCCTGATCCGCCACCGCCCGACCGGCGCGGTGCTGTTCCTTGGCCGATTGGCAAACCCCGGCGCCTGAAGTGGCCGAGTTCCTGCAAGCGCCCGCGCGCCCGCTACGGGAAGGCCCCGATGATCACCGACGAACGAGCCAGCGAGTTGATGGACCAGATCATGGAGCTTGTCTGCCCGACATTCTTCGATGCGGGCGGCAGCTTCCAGTGCAGCGGCTCCTGGCCCGATGGCAAAGACCAACCCTGGTTCGAGATACGAGTCTATCCATCGGTCGTCGAGTTGCTTGGCGGCAAGGATGACGGCGAGACGGTCTACCAGGGGTTTCGCGTCGATCTGAAAGAGCTTCAGGAGGCCTTGTTCCCGCTTTACGACGAGGTTCAGGAGTGGGAACTGGACAACGCCATCGGACAGGCGGATGACCTGCCCAAGCCGTCCATCACGATTTCAGGCAGACTCAAAGGCGGCGACGACACCTTGACCATTCACATCTGCACATTTCCGCCGGAAGATGCTGAGCCGGCGGAAAAGCATTCGGGCCGTTGACGATAGAACACTGGTTGTGGCGAGGCAGCTGCCTCTCGAGACCAGCGATGGCGCCGCCCAAAGGTTGCGGATGGAATAATTTCTCGGGTGAACACTTGCGGATTCTCGCGGACTAGGTATAATCGGTAAAACTAGCGGGTGTGGTGGGAAGGCTGACGTGTCGTTTATCTTTGGTCACGGTATGAAAGGGCGTCGCTATGGTCTTTCCTCTGAAATTGTTCTTGTCCTGTGCCTGTCTTCTAGCTCTCGCAGGGTGTGCACAAACCCAGGTGGAGTCGAATCCACCCGGGGCGAGAGTGTTGATACGCCAGTCAGGGATAGGCGGGCCGTCAGACGCAGCTACGTCGTTACGCACGCCGTGTGACGTCCAATTGGATTTGGGGGCTGAGGCGATTGCTGTTCGCTGGCCGGATATGACCTGCAGCACGTGGGAAAAGGTCTCCGCGAAAATGAGTTTCGACAAGTCCGCCTATCCCGCCGGCAACAATACGATTCATTGCAAGGGCGAGATCGAGGTAACCCACGGCGACCTTGATTCGCCCAAGACTCCTGTCGAACTGACCGTTCAAGCCGGTGAGTTGGCGGTCAACGCTCGAAAAGAGAAGCCTGACGAGATAGGAGCGATGACCTTTACAGCTTTCGCGGCTCCAACCGAGATCTTGACGATGGACCCTCCCCTGCCGGATGCCATCCATCCGCTGGTACTTGAAGCCCTGGAGAGAGCGGGCTATTCGGTTGTGGATGTTCGCCGGAAGAAAACGGCGGATGTCCCCGTCCTGCGGGGAGAGCTCAAGAACTTCTGGTTCTCCGTTTATACCTGGGCCATGCCGCTTTTCTACTTCGGTGGCACGATTGAATACCGTCTGATCGTCCAGAAGCCAGACAAGACCATTCTTTGGGAAAAGACGTTCTCAGCCATCGGCAACAGCGTGTTGAGCTCAAACGAGGCTATCCGACAGGCCATGACGACGCTGCTTAACAAGATCATCGCCGAGGTCCAGACGGAGGAGTTCAAGTCTGCCGTCAGGGGTAGATAGGAGAAGCGTCATGATGATGAGGTCTTTTCTACTTGCTTTGTCTGGAGTTCTCTTGGCAACGGCGACAGGCTGCGGTTTCATCTCTGAATCGATGCTTCACCCTGTCACAACCCCACCCGTGAAATACACCGTTCTACCTCCCTTGGGGCGCCTGGATACCGTAATCCCGCCAGACCTGCTTGGAAATATCCGAAATCGGACTGCGATTATTGTCGGGGTCAGCAAGTACGCCAATAGCAACAAGGGCGGGCTTACCGACTTACGGTTTGCGTCGTCGGATTCAGATGCCTTTGCATTCCACCTCATGAACAGCGGCTTCAACACGGTCAAGACGTTCACCGATCAGAAAGCGACGTTGCAGAGTATTCGAGGTCAGATTCTGGAGGTAGCTTCGAAGGCGAAGGACGATGACATGGTCCTGATATACTGGGCAGGCCACTGCTGCGCGGACCCCACCTCTCCACAGGATCTATACCTTGTCACGTACAACACTGATCTTGCGGACATGCGGCGAACGGCTTACTCGATGACATCTTTCCGAGACGATATCTCGAATATCGCGGCGAGACGGCTGCTTGTCGTCGTAGATACCTGCCACTCCGGTGGGATCGGATCTTATGACCCTGGCGTTGCGATGAAAGGCTCTTCCGTAGACATACTGGAAGCGATGCGTGGGGTCTATATCGACACGGATCAAGCGGCTACGAGAATCAAGGAGGCAAACTCCAATGCATCAAGAGCGGAGTTCGAAGGACGCGCCGAATGCCCGATGAGAATGGTTTTCGCTGCCAGTCAGCAGGGCGAGGTGTCCTTTGAAGACAGCCAACTCGAACATGGCGTCTTCACATACTACCTTCTGAAGGGGCTTCAGGGCGACGCGGACGATCAGGCCAATGGAGGCAACGGTGATGGGACTGTAACCCTCTACGAGGCGATCAAGTACACACAGGCGAATGTCAAGCTGTTTTCGCACGACCGCCAAAATCCTGCGATTGCCGGAACATACGACGCAAGTATACCACTTGGTGTCAGAAAATGACCCATGGCAGCGGTATTCTTGTGGAGGCGGCCAGGTTGTGCCGTGAGGCATTGTGTCGGGCTGTGGCGCTAACGGGTTTTTGTGAACTCCGTTCTATGGAGCAGGCCACTGAGCGGAGTTGGCAATCTTTGATGAAGGTCATTATACGAGCATTGGCAATTCTGATCAGCATCCTGACGATCTCAGGAGCGATAGGATGTGAGCGGCTTCTCATTCCCGAAGGAGGCGTTCCCGACGGCAAGGCCGCGCGTATCTCTCCGCCCCCCGTACCATCGACGCGACCTGCGCGAAAGCCATACGAGCAGGTGATCAGGGCGTGCGAAACACTTTCCAATGAGCTTGCAGACAAACTGCCGGGAGGTAAGGTGGTGGCGGTCCTACCTTTGGTGGACAGCGACGGCGGGGTAATGCGGCTTGGGGTACTGGCTTCCGAAGAAATAGAGCGTCGACTTGTTGAGAAGGGTGTGAAACTGGTCGACCGCGGCCACCTCAACGGTATTTTATCGGAGATCGACTTGAGTCTGGCCGTGTCGGAGAAAAGCAAACCTCTCGGTGCGGACAAGCTGCAGGGGGCCGAGGTTCTTGTCGTGGGGCGACTTCTCCAGGCGAATCGGGAGATCATTCTCTCCTGCAAGGCGATCAATGTAAGTACGGGCCAGAGCATCGTTTCAACTAGACCCGTTACGGTAGATGCTGGCGAACTCGGCCAGCTTGTGTGGTATGTTCGCCGTCCCGAAGCCAGGCAGGTGGGAGGAGATTTTCCGCCGTTGGCGTTGCGGTACGAGTTTGTTGTGTCTACCGGCTCCGTGGAAACTGGGTTGCCTGACGGAGGAACCGTGACAAGCGGACAGAGGTTCAAGCTGCGAGTCCAACCCAACAGCGACTGCAGTTTGTACGTGCTCCTCTACGACAGCCAAGGGCGAGCCACGGTGCTTTTCCCGCACCAGAAGATTGCACTAGCCAGTGAAGTGCGTGGTGGTGTCAGTTACGAGATTCCCGAGGGCACGAAGTGGTACTGGTTCGATGACCGTCCTGGCACTGAGACGTTCTACGTGGTGACCAGCTATACGCCCCTGAATGATCTAGGCCAGCTTCTGGCGAAGATGCAAAAGGCTGGAGAGCAACAGGTGCAGGTGGCTGCGAATGCTCGGGATCACATTGACAAGGTCGTCACTCGCGGGATGTCGGCCAATACTTCTGGGGAATACCAACTGAAAGGCACAACGATCAAGACAAGAGGGGTCGGAGGTGTCGTGGACATCGGCTGGGGCGCGCCATCCTCGGGATCGACCGGCGAGATGGACAACATCGTCAGCGGCCACGCCACGGTCGTGAAGAAGATCGTGCTGAACCACCGATGATCATCCCACCTTCATGCAGCCCACTTCATGCAGCCCTTCACCCTTGACTCATCGACAATCGCGAATGAGAATCATCCTTGGCGTTGCGCAGGTAATTCCTATTGGGGGCACGTAACATGGCCGCCACAATGAGTAGGTGCATACTTTTATCTTGTTTTCTCGCCGGTACGGCCAGTGGGCTCACGACCGGCTGCACAACAATCACCTCTGACCCACCTGGCGCACGAATACGCGTGGAGGACGCGCTGGCAGAGCCCGATTTCAATTGGGGTCGAACACCAGCGGCAACTTGGTTTGAGCTGGTTCATGCTGGGCATCAGGTGACCGTGCAGTGGGATGATGGCGAGAAAGGCGAACCACAGCGGTGGTCCCCTGGAATGCAATCCATGCACTTTGCTCGCTTCGCCAAGGCAGTCCCAGGGGCACTAGCATCAACAAGCAGCGACTTGCAGGCTGTGAGGCAGCGTCTGGCCGTTGTCATTGGCATCAGCCAGTACGCGCACAGGGGCAAGTGGGATCTGGCAGATTTGCGGCACGCCGCGACAGACGCGAGAGCTTTGGAAGGTTTCCTCAACGCCGATCAGGCGGGCTTCGATGCTGTGGAACTGCTGGTTGACAGGCAGGCGACGGCCGTGAACGTGAAGAGGGCGCTACGCGAGAAACTTCGCGGCGTTCAACCGGACGATCTCGTAATGATCTTTTGGGCCGGACACGGCTTCTCCGATCCGCACGAGCCGGACAAGCTCTACCTCATCACACACGACACCGACCCGCAGCACATGGCCTCGACTGCCTACGCCATGGACGATTTCCGCAGCGACATCGCTAATATCAGGGCTGGGCGGGTGATCGTGATCGCCGACGCATGCCATTCCGGCGGCATCTTCGACCCGACGATTGGCATTCGCGGCCGGCGGGAGAACACCATCGTCAGCAGCCTGCGGGGCGTGTACGTCAGCGTGCAGAAGGGAGTCGGCGAGGCTACCCCCGGCGGCGCGAACTCGCCGCTCCGCCTGATCTTCAGTTCTTGCGAACAGGGAGAAGTCGCGAGAGAGAGCGAGAAGCTCGGCCACGGGGTGTTCACTTACTACCTCCTGCAAGCCCTCAAGGGCGAGGCTGACAGGCCCGAGAATAAGACTGGCGGCAACGGCGATGGCAAGGTTTCATTGGGTGAGATGATTGAATACACCCGCGACCAAGTCAAGCGATTCACCGAGAACCAGCAGCATCCCGCCACTGCTGGGCAATTTGACAGGAACTTGCCTATAGGATCTGCGAAATGAACCGATGCGTCAGCATATTAGCTGCCACTTGCTTCCTGCTGGGCGGTTTCGCCTGATTGCCGGTGCCTCAGTCCGGTCCATGGCTCCGTTTCCACATCTCGCTCATCCGGACCTGCACGGCGTTGAGCGCGTCTGGGGGCACGCAGCGGTCATCGGGAAACAGGCTCATGGTCTGCGGCTGCTGGCCGCGCTCACCCACGACCGAGAGCGTCTTGCGCCAGGCCGCTTGCTGGGAGTCGTTGATCTCGCCGAGGTAGAGCACCTGGCGCTGTAGCACTTTGCCGCCAGGCAGCCGTCGGGGCTCGACGACGCTGAAGTATCGGTGCTCCTTGCCGTTCTTGCGACGTTTGCATGCCTTGAGGTACATGCCCGCGATGATCCCGCCGGCGTGGAATGCCTGCAATGGGGTTGGTCTACACTACAGCGGTTTTGACGCACTCATTCGGCGGAATGCCAACGATTCAGGCACAAAAAAAACTGCAATTGCCCCGAAATGACAAATCACCTGCGAAAGTCGGGTTAGCCAAAGATCCACGGTGCCGAAGGCGCCGTGACGGCTCAATGTTGGGCGGGGCGGGCGACGTCGCCTCGGGCGACCTCGTCGACCTTACGGAGGACCTTGGCGACGCTGAGGGACTCCCGGATTTCGGTGATCTCGATCTCGCCGGCCTCGGTCTCCTCGTAGCCGATCAGCGCCCCGTTGCGGTCGCGGATCTCCTTGCCGCGGTGGATGACCTGGAACTGCTGGCCGACCTTCAACCCGCTGGCCTGCCCGACGTCAAGGTAGACCTTCTCGCCGGAGACGGCGGCTACGCAGATGCCGTTGCCGACCTTTTCGGGCATGGTGTCGGCCAGTTCTTCCACGGCGTCGTGGATGGCCTCCAGGCCGTTTCGGCCGAGGCCCATGACGGAACATACGACCTCGCCGGTGTAGACGCTGTAGACGCTGAGGTAGCAGGCGGTGTCGAATGTTCGCATGGCGGCGTTGCGCTGGGCCTGCTCGGCGCGCATACGGCGCAGCTCCGCGATGCGTCTTCGCTGTCCGGCGACGCTGGGGTTAAGGAGGTTCTCGAGAAACGACGGCTGGTAGTCCTCGGCATCGCGGTAGCTCTTGTCGACATCGAGGGCGTTCTTGAGCGTGCTGTCCTCGTTTTGCCCGAGGGAGCCCTCGATAAGGTACCGCACGCCGAGAAGCCCGCCCCGGTCGGGGGCGGTCTCGGGGTTGACGTACTTGCTGGCTCCCAGGTTGATCTCGCGGATGATATCGAGGATCCGCTCGCGTTCGACTATGACGAACGCGTCGCTCTCCAGCAGCTCGTGCTTGAGGATATCGCGGGCGCGCTTGTTCATGTCGGGCGGCGCCTCGCCCGGGACGCTGTGCCCCGACTGGCCCACCTTTACGTCCACGTTTACGTTAACGCCACCCTGCCCGGCCGGGCGGGTCTGGGCGGGGACATCCTGCACTTCAGCCTTGCCGAAGGGCTGGCCCTCCACGGCGGTGGTGTCGCCGAATCGCAGCAGGGCCACCGTGTAGCGGACGGTGCCGCGTTTCTTGGCGGAGGGTGACACCTTGTGGGTGTAGTCGAACGTCCGGACGGCCGGCGGGGCGGTCTCGGGGGGCGGGGGCGGCGCGCCGATTCCTGCGCCGGTCGTCGTGTGCCCACAGCCGCTAGTCAGGACGCCGAATGCCAGGGCCGCCATTGCGGCCAGAAGCGTCGCGCGTGTCATGGTTCACCTCCTTGGCTGTTAGCCGCGAGTGGAGTGTTTCTTGGGTTCTCTAACAATCACCTGGTAGTCGGCCGCCTTGGTGCTCATCGACGTGCAGGTGTACTCAGTCACTGTCCGCGCGTCCAGCATTATCGGCTCCCAGTTGGTCTGCTCCAGCATGTGTCCCTGGGCGTCGAGGAAGGTGGTCCGCGCGTCGATCCAGACGTTCTCCTTGGTCGTGTTCCGGAAGGTGGCGATGACCTTTAGCAGCCCACTGCCGACTCGCTGCGTGTCGATGCGGGCCACCTGGAGGACGTACTTCACCTTTGAATCCTCGAACTGGAGCCGCCCCTGTGAGAGGTAGGGCGAGTCCTCCTGAACCACGTGGGCCGGCTCGGTCGTGCAGCCGAACAGCACCGAGGCCAGCACCCACGACGCCGTCAAGGTTATGTATCTGCGCATGATGATCTATCTCCTTCGGACTGCGGGGTCATTTGGCCGGGGCCGGGACGCTCGGCGCCAGCCCCGCAACGACGCGTTCGTAGTACTCCGTTCCCGGCGTTGGAGGGCACATGCACCGCCCGCCGAGAACGACATGGGGCCCCTTGTCACACAGGCCGTTACACTGCATGTGCCCGGGCCCTTTCAACGCCACGCCCTTCTGCTCGTAGAGCGATCGAAGCTGCTCAGCCGTCATGTCCTTGCAGAAGCCATCGCGGTGCAATTGATCCATCAGTTCGTCCGATGGCGTGCAGCAGCACTTGCCTCCCATCGCCCAGGGCTGGTTTCCCGTCTTGTGGCCGGTGTGGTCGTTGCAGTAGACCACCTCGGGCGCCAGGAGGCTCTTGGCGACGTACGGACCCGGCGGGGTATCACAACCGGCCAGGGCAGCCGCCAGAACGCATAAGGCGGTGGCCCAGCCGATCCAGTGCGAGCGGGCGGTTTTCCTGGATGTCTTGCTCATGTTCGGTTCCCTGTTGCTTTGTTTCGAACGCAGGGGCGACGGGGGCTAATCATTCTTTGGCGTCATGTAGACATTGTCCGCCTCGGCTACGGTGTGGAGCATGTAGATATTCTCCTGGCCCTCGCGGACGGGCAGGTAGTACCGAGTCAGGCGGAGGCGGGGCAGGAGTTTGCCGTTAGAGTCGAACGACTCGATGGTCACATTGTACAACCCCGGGCGGACCTTCGCGGCGTATACATGCACTTCGCCGGGCAGCAAATGCCAGTAGCGGTGGTCGCCCTTGACGATCCAGAAATCTGCCAAGTATCCGATGTAAGGCAGGCGCCGAAGGATTGACTGGGTGACACCCTTGGCCACCTGGGCCTGGTCCTTCTCCGTCGTGCCGCGGGTGTCGGCCTGGTGGAACAGGTCCAACATCTGCCAGGCTTGGCCCGCAAGCTGCCCGTTGAGATACACCAAGACGTTTCGCTCGGGGTAAGGGGCGCGTATGATGGTGTCGGCGAACTGGTTCTCGCCCAACAGGTACTTGATCGGCCCCAGGCCCGTCTCGACAACCAGGATGAGATTCACGTCCTTCTGGAAAACACTGGAGCACATCTCCTCGCGGGACGACGCGCCCCGCAAGACGATTTGCTCGGCCGGATGCTGCGAAGGATATCCCGGCAACGTCTCCGGCATCTCGGTGAGGCCCGGCGACGCGGACACGTCCGTTGCACCGGGCACGGGTTTGTCGCCCCGGGTCGCCAGTCGGTAGCTTTCCGCCTCCAGACGCATGCGTTTCTCGCGCTCGGAGGCCTGGTTCCGCTGGGTTGCCTGCAACTCTTCCTGTTCGTTATCGCGAGGCACCCGCGTGCAGGCCTTGACGAAGGCGATCCGGGCGTTGTCTTCCTGCCCCAGCTTCAGGTAGGCCTTGCCCAGCCAGAAGTGCGCCAGCTGGAAGTCGTCGCGGTACTTGGCCATGTTTTCCGCCGTCGTCTGGTCGGCCATGTTCGCCCGCGTGCAGAAAATGCGGGCGTTGTTGTAGTCGCCGTCCATGTAGTGCAGCAGCCCCAGGTACGTGCAGAGCATCGCCCGTTCGAAGGGCTCGCCCTTGAATATCTTGGCGCTCTCGTCGCTCAGGGCGGCTTGCTTCTCCTTCTCCGTGTCCTGGTGATTCTCGATGTCGGCCACGCACTGGAGCAGTTCGGCCTTGGCCTGATCGTAATTGCCCCCCATCAGGCACAACGACGAGTGGTCCATCGCCCACATGATGAAGTCTTTGTCGTCCGGCCGGGCGTAGGACTGGATAAACCGGGCCGAGACATCGTAGTCGGCCTTGGGGTTGGCGCGGGCGCACATGGCCTCAGCCATCTTGATCTGCGCCTCGTCAGGTCCGCATCCGGGCGGGACCAGGAGGGTGCCCAGAAGGATCGACCAGGCAAGCGGTTTGAGAGGCGCTCGGCGGTTCATGGCATGTCCCTATTTGTAGACGGAGCCCGTCTTGCTGTGCTTCTTGATCTCGTAGTCGTCTTCCCACACGATCGCAGATGTTCCAGCATCGGTCAGGCGGAAGCTCAGCCGAGTGTAGGTCGTGTTACCATCGACGGTCACCTTATCGATTGAGTCGATCGTACCGGTAAGGAAGAAATCGGCCCCGTAGCGTATCTGTTCACCGCTGGTGGAGAGCTTGCCACGGTCCTTGTCGCGCGTCTCTTTGTCGATCGTCGCGGCGATCGCGCGGTCCAAGAACACGATTCGCCCCTCGGCGTTGCGGATCAACTCCTTGCGCATCTTGGCAAGAAAGGCGTTCTCGTCGATGTAGGCATTAGAGTTGTTCTGCATCGGAGCAAGAGCCACCTTGGGCGGGGTCGTGGCTTTCTGTATCTGGGGAAGCTGGACCAGGCTGCGGGACATGCGCTGGCAGACGGAGCGGAAGTCCTGGCTGGTCAGGCCCGTGCCGATCTCGATCTCGCTCAACTCGTCGGGTCCGATTCGCTTTGTCTCGCCCGTGCAGCCGGCAAGGCCCACACAGGCCGCAAGGACCCAACCTGAGATGACTTTTAACGCATTCATTTATCAGTCTCCTTTGTCTTTACTACTCGACTCGCCATCGTTGCCTGCGCCGAACTGCCGAAAAACCGTCCAGAATCCCGCCGCACAGCGAAACCCAACGTCGTCGAACGCCTCGGCGGGCCGGACCGCCTCGTTCGTGCCGCAGCCCGCCGCCGCCTCGCGGCTGCGCCACCCGCCACCGGCTACGATTTTCTGCACCCCTTCATCCGGTTCGATCACCCCCGCTGGCGTGTTCGACGCGTAGAGGTCACGCCTATACCACGTTGCCGTCCACTCGCGGACGTTGCCCGTCAGGCCGAGAGCGCCGAAGGCGCTGACGTCCCCGCACGGTTCATCGGCGGGGGCGAGGCACACGTGCCCGTCGCCGTCGCCAGCCAGGTTGCCCCCAGGCCTGGCGCCGCAAGGCCATTGGCGGCCGTCATCCGCCTGGCAAGACCGCAGAAACTGAAGCCACGTCGGCAACTGCCGTCCGCGCCACCTGGCATAAGCGTCGGCGGCCGGCCACGGCACGCCTGTCACCGGCAGATCGGGCCCATTGAACGCCTTCTGCCGCCGTGTGATCGGCTGAAACCGCGTCGCTCGCTCGTCTTGGCGGCGGGCCAGATCGGCCAGGAAAGCAGAGAATTCCGCCACCGTCGTTTCCCGGCGGTCAATGAAAAAAGGTTCGACCCATAGCGTCCGCGCCTCGCCGCTGGCTGCCCATCGAACCGTGCCCCCGGGTACGAATACCATCCCGTCTGGCGGGTCGGCCGCCGCTGCGCATAAGCGGAGCAAGTGTACGTAGTAATCGGTCAGCAGCAGCGGGTGGCTCGATGCCACCGGATCCTTGCGCAGGGCCTCGCAGCGCGTCCAGAGAGAACGAAACCGGCTGGCCGCCTTTACCCCCTCGCACTGTTCTCGAAGAGCCGCCAGCGATAACTCGGCCGCGGCGGTGGTCCCGGCTGCGGGAGGCGCGCCGGCCACCAGACCCGCCAGGGCCTTGGCATGCTGGGGGAAATGGGACACCAACCGAGTCCGTCGCGTCAAACACGAGGTGATCGTCCCGTCAGCCACCCGAACCACGCGCAGACTTAGCAGGTAGTCGTTCTCGATGCGGATCACGATGGGAACCAGCACGTGCGTCGCGTCGAGACCAACCAGCTTGATCGGCCCCTGCCCGGCACCCGCGGCCCCCGAAACGATCTTCAGGTCATACTCGTCAAAGACGGCCTTGAGTTGCTTTCGTTCACCCAGCCGAACGGACCTGGCCGCCAGCGACTCCGTGACCGCCTGCTCAAACGACGCGGCCTCCTCTGGGCGGACTTGGCCAGCCACCTCAACAGGGCAGACCACATAAACAGGTTCTCCGGCCCATGCCACCGGGCAGCCAAAGCAGACAACCCATAACCACATTATGGTTCGTAGCTTCAACGCCGCCGCCTTTCCTCAGACCCACTTCAGAGTATGCAGTTGAAACGTTATCAGCCTTCGGCCAAGATAGTCAACCCAAAATTGTGGAAATTGTGGGATGGCCAAGGAACATCGTACCCACCTGATTCCAGTCAGGGCCGTACCTGGACGATGGTTCTTTCGGCTGTATGAAGCCTGGGAACGATTGCGAAGGGACAGCTTCGCTGAGCAGGAGCCCATGCGGGGTCTCTGGATACTTGGTGGCCTTCTCAAAATAGAGGGAGCCGAATACCCACGCGAAGAAACCGTACACGCACAATGGCGCTGTCATTCCCATTACGCTCAACGCCGTCTTTGACCATGGACGCAATGCGGGCATTCTCATCTCCTCGTCGGCAGGCGGCCAACTTCCACTGTGAGCAAACCTTGCCGGTGTTCGGATTAGTCTTCGATAATCAACGGACTCTGATACGAACTTCATCCATGAAAACGCGCCCCGGGCCGCCGCCTGACCACCAGTTGCCGGCCAACCCGAAGCCCCAGTTGTCGAGCGGCACTTCGCTCCTGTAGACGGAAGATGCCGGGATTACCTTCGGCCAGGCTGGAAGCCCCTTCTTGATGACGTTGCCGTTAAGCCACACGTCGGCCTTGCCCCCGGCAAAATCGATGTCCACCCTCACCGTGTAGGTGGCTTCCTTGCCAGCGGGCCAGGAACCAAGTTCCCACGATCCCGGCTGCCATTGGCCGGTTTCCCCGCCGGTCGGCCCGCTCCAGGTAATATGCCCATCCGTGCCGAACACCAGGGCGTTGGCGTGGGGAACCTGATTCCTGAATCTCGGGTCCGTGAAGAAGAACCCGACGACCGCCGACGAACGCGGCGTCGCTTCCATGTGGATAACGCACTCGTAGCGCAGATGGTCCGACGCATTGCCTTCCATGCCTTTCAGGCGGATCACAGGCCGTTTGAGCCAAGAGCCGTTCCGCGAAAGGCTACAGAAGGACTTCTTGCCGTCCGCTGACCATTGGGTGGTGACGACGTCATCGCCACCTCCAGTCAGGTCTGCCCACTGCGACGGATGCTCGCCCTCGTTCCATTTCTCGAAATCATCCTCGAAGATTGTGCGCCATTGCGTGCCGCTATCATGATCGCCGACATCAGCGACGAGCGTGTGGGCCGGGTTCACCTGAACATCGCCGCTCTTCTCGTGCTCCCAAGGAGACAAAGTGTCGCAGTGGTCGATAAACGCTGGCGTGCGAATCCCGCCCCAGTAGGTCCGCCCCCCATCGGCGTTGTACGTCGCCAGGATGATCTTCTTCACGTCCTGCCGCCCGAAGGCAAACGTCCGCTTGGCGAGTTCGCGGTTCTCCCGGTCGAAGGCGCTGCACGTAACCTGGTCGGCGGTTCGCTTGATCTGGTATCTGTACCATGTGTTGACCGGGGCCGGTACCTCCGTTTGGTCGTAAGAGCCAGGCGTGAAGCTGAAGCAGCGATTCGTGATCTCGGCGACGACGTACCGTCCGTCCTCGAAGAACAATCGCAGGCCCCCCACTGTGGGCGGGCAGTACGCCATCTTGCCGTGGGAATCGACCTTCACCCAGGCCTCCACCACAAAGTCTCCCGACCATTCCAGCGGCCTGGCGATATTGTTATACCTAAACGGGCTGGGATGGAGATCGGAGATCATCACGATGGCATTAGGGCCGGGCCCGAAACTGGGCTGGGGCGGCACTACAGCGCCAACAGGATGCTTGTCCCCTCCAATCATCGCCCACAAGCCAATTGCCAGGCCAACAATGATGATGCCGACGATGGTGGCTAGGAGCGGAAAACGATATGCACGTACCGGTGCATGAGGCTTAGCCGCGCAAACCATGGCGTTTTCACCGGCCAGCACGTCCTTCAGATCGTCGGAGACGGCATCGCAGGATGGATAGCGTTTGGCTGGGTCGACCGCGATCATCTTCAGGACGATATCGTCAAGGACTGGCGGCACCTGGGGATTCAGCCTGCTGGGCCCCAAGGGCGTTTGGCCCTGGAAGGCCAATGCGAGTTCCGCGCGATTCCTGGCCCGATATGCGGTCCGCCCGGTCAGGATGAAATACAGCGTCATCCCCAGCGAAAAGATGTCGGTGCGGTGGTCGAGCGGCTGGCCAAGGTTCTGCTCCGGCGACATGTAGGCCACCGTGCCGGCTGTGAGGCCCTCGGTCTGCGTCACCTCGGCGATCTGCCCGGTGACGTCCTGGGCTATCCCAAAGTCGCTGATACGCACTCGCTGGAGGTGATTCTGAAGCAGGATGTTGGCTGGCTTGACATCTCGGTGGATGATATTGTTCCGGTGAGCGTGCTGGAGGGCGTCGCATGCTTGGAGAATGATGCGGATGGCCTCCTCCGGCTGAAGGAAGCCTTCCTTCTCGACTTTGTCTTTCAGGGAAATGCCATGGACGAACTCCATCGCGAAAAATGGCGGGCTGGCCTGCGGGTCGACATGGAAAACCGGCACGATATTGGGGTGGCTCAGATTGGCCGCCAGGACTGCCTCCCGGTGAAATCGCTTTACGAAGGAGGGGTTGGACGCGATCTCCCGGTGGAGAACCTTCAGGGCAACAACGCGTTTCAACGCGTGTTCGTAGGCCTTGTAAACAGTCCCCATGCCACCGCTGCCGATTTTCTCCAGAATCTCATAGTCTCCCAACCGCGTCCCCGGAGGCATGACTTGGTCATGGCCCGGCGGCAAGTCCCCGCGCTCGGTACCCGCATCGGTTATTGGTGGAAGATCAGCTTCGTCAGCCATGATTTCGGTTCCAGTGTGCCTTGCGGTCACACGCCGTTGCGGCTGTGCTCTTCAAGTAAGGCGAAGGCGGCACGGAAAAGTGCCTTGACTTCGTCCGGAACCCAGGTCCGGTCCGCCAGATTCCGCATCCCTTTCGCCAGGTCTCTGCACGAGTGCCGCGTGATCATCCGGTTGTGCGACAGAAGAGCCCTCGCGATGGCGGCGTAGTACACCACCGTGCCGGCGGCACGCTCCGCAGCCGTGTCGCCGCGATCCGCCATGGCCTTGCCTTGGGCCTTGACCACCTCGGCGATAGCCACTTCCGTTGTTGGGTCGCGCAAAGCCATTCCTACGGTTTCCATTTTCCGGGCTGCCTCAGACCCGTCCTCAGCTTCCTTGGCGGCGAGCAGCAAGGGTGCCGAAAACGCCGCGACCAGGGCGGCCTGCGCTTCCTCAAGCCGAATCTCCTCGGTGCTGCCGGATGCAGCCACCGAAAGGAGTTCAGCGAGTTGCTCCGGCATTGTCCCATGGGTGCGGGCGTCTTTCATGGTTCTGCTTCCGCTGAATCCCAGACGGCTCTGTCTTGGTATGCGCCGCCGTGACCGTCATCTTGCGCGGCGCGACGATAGAATCTTGTGCAGATCGGCAATCTCATCGGCGATCTCGGCGTCCTCGCTGACCAGGGGGCTGATGTGCCGCTTCAGCGTCGCCTCGAACCGGCGCTTGACCGTCGCAATCATGTTCGATGCCTTCTGCGGCTCGACCCCCAGCGGAGCGCACAGGCTGGCAAGGTCGGGGGCGGGCGACCCGGACAGTATCGGCTCGACCACCTTAGCGTCGAAGATCTGCCAGTGCAGGGGCTTCCCGTCTCTTACGCACTCCTCTTGCACTTCCGCCAGTACTTGATCCAGCAGCGTCGCGGCCCACATGTAGTGGAAGGCGTCCTCGGGGGTGAGGCTGGTCGCCGGCTCCGGGATGGTGAATGATCCGACGCCGTCGAGGCTCACAATCTGCGTTCCGGGGGACCGCCTTTGGGTTCTGTCTCGTCGGTGGATGCTGGCCGTGTAGTGAGTCAGGGCCGTCAGCAGAAAACTGCGGAATCGCCCCTTGTTGCGATCCGCCTGCTGCACCAACGCCTTGCCCAGGGCCACATCGACAAAGAATCCCTGCGTCAAGTCCTCGGCTTCTTCATGACTGTAGCCCTTTCGGCAGATGTAGCAGTAGACGGGCTTCCAGTAGAGTTCAAAGATCTGTCCCAAGGCCGCCTTCCGCCTGGAGGTGTTCTCGGTCTGGGCATCGTGGATTATCGTCCAACGGGTGGGCTGGAAGCTCGGAAGCTGCCCCTGCGCGCCAACGTGTTCGCTCCCGTAAGCCATTGTTGCTCCAAGGACAACGACGATTCTCGCCGGAGGGCAACCACCCACGCCAAGGCCGGCCGGGAAATGCTGCCCATCAGTCTACTCTTCCGGGCTGCCCTGTCAAGAACACGCGTCGCCACGCGTCGCCACGTGTTGGCGCAAGATGCGCCGGATTTCGGCGTACAGACAGTTGAAGGCTGCATTGACAAGGGCGGCCCAGTGTGTCCCGGGCTGAGAAGGCATCAAGAACAAGGAGAACGAGATGGGCCTTTTGAAGAGCGCCGTTGGACATGCGTTGAACTTCGCATCGCACAAGGCGCAAGAGAGCGGCCACCGTGATGTCAGCGGGGCCATCGACGGTCTGATTCAGGGCAGCAATCGGTATGTTGACCAGAGCGTCGCGGACCGCCGCTGGGACAGAGCGCGGGCCGACGTCAAGATAAGGCTCATGGTCCAGCAGGATGAATAAGCCGACCCGCCCGCCAGGGTAGGCGAAGGCCCACCCGTCATTGCGGGCGGCGGGCAAAGGAAGGAACACCACAAGAAAAGGAATACAAGATGAGACCCATGAAGAAGATGACAATGTTGATGGCGTTGATCGCAATTGGCACGCTGGCCGTGGGATGCGACCCCAAAGGCCGCTCCAGTTCATCCGGCAACGCCGGCTCCGATCGGGCGGATGGCTCTCGCATCATCAGGGAATCGCGGCGGCCTGATGGAACGGTCGTCCGGTACGTGGCCGACAACTCGGGGCCCGCCGGACCGATGGTGGTCGAGGAAACCCAGTACCCCAGCGGCCAAGTCTCGCAGACCAGCATGTCCCAGGAGGACTACAGGCGGCTGCGGGGACAGCAGATCGCCAACAGCATCAAGTGGGGAACAAGCGACCCGGATGAGGCCCGAATAGCCCAACAGCGATGGGCTGACCAGCAGCAGCAATGGCAGCGGCAGGCCCAGAACCTCGGCAATCAGTTCGGCCAGGCGATGCAGCAGGCCCAGAGAAACGCGGCCCAGCAACAGGATCAGGCCCGACAACAGGCCCAGGATCTCGGCCGACAGGTCAACAACTTCTTCAACAACCTTCAGAACCGGCGGTAACTAAGCATGGCCAACGGCGGAACATCTCGACAACGGGCCATCTTCTCCCGTACGGAGTGGGTGGCCCTGTCGCCCAGCCTGGGGCTCACGCGCCGCCAGATGCAGGTCGTTCAGCTTGTCTTTGCCGGGCTGCACGACAAGGCAATCGCGGTCCACCTGGGCCGAAGCCGGGCCACGATCCGGACGCATCTGCGGCGTGCTGCGGTCCGGCTCGGAGCAGACGACCTGGTGGGCATGGTTCTCGAGGTGTTTCGGCGATTTCGGTCCAGCCGGGCCGGACGCCGAAGTCCTTGAAATTCATCGAGGAACAATTCATCAAGGTGCTGACTTGATAACGACGGCTAAGGCGGTAAGATATTATATGATTTCCGTTTGCGCACCATGACGGCGATGTGCTGTATTACCGCTGCGTCATTTGCCTTATGTTTATGTGTCCTGTATTCTTGCCCGGCGCGCTCCGCAGAGTGGACAGGACATTCGTGAAATAAAGAACCACTCGCGGGGCTTGTTCGGCTCGCCATCGGGCGCGGGGTTGAGCCGCCGCCCGTACCGTAAGCGCGTGCCACTGGCGAAGACGCTGGCGCAGCGGGCACTGGTGGTGATGGCTATGAGTTCTGCCGACTCGACAGGCCCAGAACCTCGGCCGGCAGGTCAACAACTTCCTCAACGGCCTCCAGAACCGGCGGTAACCAAGCATGGCCAATGGCGGGACATCTAGACAACGGGCCATCTTCTCCCGTACAGAGTGGGCGGCCCTGGCGCCCAGCCTGGGGCTGACGCGGCGGCAGATGCAGGTCGTTCAGCTTGTCTTTGCCGGGCTGCACGACAAGGCAATCGCGGTCCATCTGCACCTCAGCCGGGCCACAATCCTAACGCATCTGCCGGGGGCTGCCGCGCGCCTGAGCGGACTCCCTGACGGACATGGTTCTGGAGCTGTTCCGTCGATTCTAGGCTGTCGAAAGAAGCCCCTAGCCGCTGCGGTCATGCCGTCGTCATCATTGTCACCATGGTGCTCACTTGACGAGAACAACTGGTGCGATATGATAGCGGCACGTTGGGGGGTGCGAATATAATGACATGTGCTAACTGCCAAGATACCACGGGGTTAGGTTTAGGCTTGTCCCCCCCGGAGATGTTGCCGGATGGCAATGTCCGGCGCCTATAGGAGAACGCCATGGCCTCTCGCATCCGACCAGCTACTGGAACACCGCAAGGCCCTGCACTTGAGCAGTTAGAGGCAAGGATGCTCTTGTCAACTACGCTGTTCTCGGACGACTTCGGGCAAATGAACATTTTGACACACTGGACCAGTGTCGACCATGCAGATGGCGCCTCCAGCAAGATATGGTACACAAATGTTGCCGAAGTCGCAGGTCGCTGTGGGAGCGCTTTCTGCGCCGGGGCCACAAGAGTTCACCCTAACCCTGTTGTCGCTTACGACACGTTGGCCAACTCTTACGACAACAACATGAACAACTGGCTTCAAAAAGACATGTCTCTCGCCGGTGTGTCACATGCCACAGTTACTTTTGACTACTACATGAACATTGAAGGATGGGATAATGACATCTTTGGGTTCAACGCTCGCACTCCTTCTGGCTGGAGCCAATGGCTGTTCCGCGACAGCGGCTATAGTAATGGCTGGAAGACGGCCGTTGTGAGTCTTGACAATTTCGTCGGCCAGTCAAATGTGACCTTGAGCTTCTTTTTCGTGAGCAATGGCAGCATCGTATCCGAATCTCCTAGTGGAGTATGGATTGACAACGTTAGAGTGACAGACGATTACACGGCTTCTGCGGTTGGTGTGGAGGGGCCTACCGGCTGGGCAATCTATGACGGGTCGCTCCCAACCCTATTGCGCGGGACAGCTTTTGGCACCGCTAAGCTAGGAGGTCCCGCACCGATACGAACGTTTACGGTGACAAACACAGGTACTGCTACCCTCATGCTGGGGAATCTGGGCGTCCCAAACTACTACGGTCCAACCGATTTCGGCTTCACTATAACCGATGGACTGCCAGAAACGCTAGCACCTGGCCAGTCTGATACATTCAGTGTCAGGATGGGGACGGCGGCAGAAGGGACTTGTGACGCAACCGTTAGCTTTACAAACAACAATGCCGATCATGGAAATGGGTCTTCGAGTACATTCAGTTTTGGGATTAAGGGAACTGTAGCAGACATATCAATGATGGTGACGCCGACTTCTGGGCTGGTGACGACGGAGGCCGGGGGGACGGCGACGTTCACGGTGAAGTTGAACACCCAGCCGACGGCCAACGTGACGATCGGCCTGTCCTCCAGCGACACGACCGAGGGGACGGTCTCGCCGACGAGCTTGACCTTCACGCCAAGCGACTGGAGTACGCCCAAGACGGTGACGGTGACAGGTGTGGACGATGACGTTGTAGATGGGAGTATTCCCTACACCGTTATTACGGCTCCGGCGACTAGCACCGACCCGAACTATAACGGGCTCAATGGACTGGATGTCTCCGTTGTAAACAAGGACAATGACGTGCCGAACATCTTTGTTAGTCCCCTATCTTCCCTGCCTTCGCCGGTCTTAACTACCACAGAAACTGGTGGGAGTACTACGTTCTTGGTGTGGCTTGGCAGTCAGCCGATTGATGATGCGACGGTCTACTTGTACTCCGGGGATCAGACTGAGGGCACAGTGTCGCCGACAAGCCTGACCTTCACGTCGAGCGACTGGAGGACGCCCAAGACGGTGACGGTGACGGGCGTGGACGACACGGTCGTGGACGGCAACGTGGTCTACTCAATCTCGGGGATGGCCCTCAGCTCTGACGCAAACTACAATGGAGCCAGCATACCGACTGAATGGGTGACCAACCAGGACAACGACGTGGTCGATATCACGGTGTCTCCGCTGTCGGGGCTGGTGACGACGGAGGCCGGGGGGACGGCGACGTTCACGGTGAAGTTGAACACCCAACCGACGGCCAACGTGACGATCGGCCTGTCCTCCAGCGAC
>JAPLML010000028.1 GCA_026387055.1 Planctomycetota bacterium
GGGATGGACGTTGTCTTGCGTGGGAATCGGGGCCGCGAACGTTCCGATGGCCAGGTCGCCCTGGAGAGATCCCGACAGTTTGCCGACCGCGTAACTCCTCACAGGGCCGTCCGGTGAGGCAAACTGGATTGTCGCTCCTGATCCAGGGGAGTAGTGGGCCGCGTAGAGGAAGTGTCTGGGACCCAGGAGGGCGTAGCTGCGGCTGCCTTCGCCGGACTTCCATCCCACGCCCGACCAGTCGTAGCCGCTCCCGATGAACTCGCTGCTGGTGTTGGCAACCGGCGAAGCAGGGTAACCCGAACTGAACCGGTCATGTCGGGCAGGCGAGTAGCCGTTGACTACCATCCCGAAGGCAACCGCCGGCAGGAAAATGACGGCGAGCGCTGCCGCGCAGCGGGCGAAGGCCGTCGTGCGCATGGGCATGCTCCTGGCGCACCCCACGCACACCGCATCCGAGATGAAGTTGCCGCGAAGAGGTTCGCCGCAGTTGCGATGGCGGGGGGCCCTGTCGTTCTCATGACTCCTTCTTCCTCTTGGTCCGCCCCGCCGCAAGAACGCGGCGGGAGACACGGCCCTTGCTCGGCCAACGTCCCCCGGTCCCGGACCTGCCAAGAGAAAAGGCCGGCCTCCGCCGCCGAGACCAGCACGAACCACAACCCTGTGATTCTATATGGCTCCCCGCATCAAACTGAATTATAGCCCATGAATCCCTCCAATGCAAACAGGTCCGAGACAACCGGCCCTTGGAGACTGTAGCAAGCTCTCCGGGAGAGATCGTGGTAACACCTTTCTTGACAATAGGTTACAGTGGGGCGACAATGCCAAACATGGCACGCCCGCCCTGTGTGCCATGAATCCTGCTCACGGCACACGAAGGCCTGCTTTCTGTTGGGCACCAGCGAGCCACCGATGCCTCACGATTCCCGGTAAAGCCGCCATAGTCTCAATCCTTGTGGGGTCTGGCCATTCTCGGGGACCAGGAATGCCCGAGAATTGGGCGTGTTCATTTTGTGCAACTTGCCTCGCGGATGCCGAGTTGTCTGACTCCGTGCGCAGGCATCGTGCGAACAGAGGCTATGTGAGCGAAGGTCCGGCTTTGAGTCTCTGGCGCAGGACTTCTCACGGCTCGCGCACAAACAGGTCGCGGTCGGGCGAGGGGCGGGGGAGGAGGCGGGGGTCCGACGTGGCCAGGTCCTTCACTACCTCGGCCACGCGGGACGAGTTGACGGTGTACTTCTTCGCCGAGTAGCCCAGCAGCAGGGCGTTGTCGCAGATGATGTTGATGAGCCGCGGGATCCCTCGGCTCAGCCGGTGAACGGCGGCCATGGCGTTGGGCGTGAACTGGAGGAGGCAACCCTCGTCTTTGGCTACGTGCCGCCGATGCAGGATATAGGCGCAGGTCTCGTCGGCGGTCAGCGGGCCGAGATGGTGGCTCAGGACGACGCGCTGCATCAGGGGTTCCCAGCGCGAGGCCCTCAGCCGGTCGCGAAACTCCGGCTGGCCGAACAGGATGATCTGGACCAGGCGCTGGCCGTCCGCCTCCAGGTTCCACAGCAGGCGGATCTCTTCCAGGGCCTCGTCGCCCAGGTTCTGTGCCTCATCGAAGATGAGGGCCACGAGGCGCCCGCGCCGGTTCAATCTGACCAGGTGATTCTCAAGGCCCTCCAGGAGGGTCAGTTTGTCGCTGGCCGGCGGGAAGCTGATCCCCAGGGACTTGCCCACCGCCCGGAGCGCCTGCTCGGCCGAGTCCAGCGGGTGGCCCATCGTCAGCGTCTGGCAGCCGAGACCCAGGCGGGAGGCCAGGACCTTGGCTACGAACGTCTTGCCGGCGCCGACCTCGCCCGTCACGAGGACCAGGCCGCGGCGCTGCTGGACCGAGTAGAGCATCTTCGCGAGCGCCTCGGCCAGGCGGGGGCTCTCGTAGAAGTAGCGCTCGTCGCACGTCAGCGCGAACGGGAATTCCCGGAGCTTGTAAAACTCGAGGTACATCCGTCCCCCGTGGCACGGCCCTGGAGGCGCTGCCCACTTCCTGCGCACACACCAACCGCTGCCCACCCTTACCCCATATGCTACACGCATAGCGAGAGAAGTCAAACACGTTCGCCGGCGAGGCCCGACAGGGCCTGGACGCCGCGCTCCCGCCCTGGCGGCCTGGGGCATCTGGGGAATGCAGGGGAGAGGGCCTTCGCATCCGACCGGACGATGGCCGCAGGCCAGGCATCCCCAGTACCTCTTCGCCCCTGCCGCCGCAAGATTGCGTGTTGAAATGCCGGCGGGTCGACGATATATAAGCGGCTGCGGGACGGGGATTTGACACAAGGGGCATAATCACCTCAGGCGGACGTATAGCGTGCGCGCCTCACACAAAGGAGGACAGCGATGAAACACTCAGGCCCGATGTTGCTGGCCGCACTGATGGCGATCCTCTTGGCGACGGGCTGCGGCGAGGAAAAACTCAAGACGTTCCTTCGGCAACCGCGCTCCCCCATTTCGGGAACGCCCTACGCCGACGCGTACCACGTCTTGCCGCCGGATGTCATCGGGGTTTATTCGGTCCGCGTGCCCGAGATCAACGCCGTGCGACAGATGGTCCGACCCGACGGGATGGTCAACCTGCCGTTGATCGGCGAGATCATGGTGAACGACCTGACGCCCAAGGAGATCCAGGCGAAGATCGAGGAGGCGTCCAAGAAGTACTACACCGAGGTGGACGCAACGGTCCAGGTGGAGGCGTTCAACTCCCAGAAGGTCTACGTGTTTGGCCAAGTCGTTCGCCCCGGGCCTCAGCCGTGGACCGGCGCCACCACGCTTCTGGATGTGTTGGCGCAGTCCACGCCGACGCCCCTCGCCTGGCCGGAGCAAATCAAGGTGGTCCGCGGGGCGACGCCGACAAGGGGCGGGGTGCTCAAGCACAAGGAAGCCGAGCAACTGGCCAAGCAGGCGGAGTCCGCGGAGGCTCCCGGTGTCGCCAAACCCAAGACGGTCGCGGAAGAGACCGTCCCGAAGCCGGGCGAGAAGCCGGCACCCACGGGCGAGCAGCCGAAGAAGAAAGGCGAGTCGCCGGCGGATACGTACCAGACCAAGCCTGTAGTTATGGTCGTCAATATGCATCAGATGGTCGAACGCGGCGACTTCTCAAAGAACGTCCTCCTACAACCGGATGATGTCGTCTATGTGCCGGCAAACCCTCTGGCGTGGGTAGGCTTGGCATTGCAGCAGCTCCTGTCCCCGTACACCCAGTCCATTGATGCGTATACTGACTACTACACTGCGAAAAGGGCGGTGGCTGGCAGTAGCTACAGCCGAGGCTGGGGACCGTGATGGCGACCCCCGGAAACGGTGCTTGAAGGAGGTGGCGAGATGTCCCGGTGGCAGAGACATTGATGGCGCCAGCGGGTGTGGCAACTGCGGTCACCACTGCACAAACCGGTGGAGCCGGGGGCCGGTGACGTTTCAAAGGCGCCTTAGTCTGCAGGGCCGGGAGAAGGAGGCCGCCAGACGTGTTCAGGGTGCTCTTTCGCCGGCGCCGCGCTTTCCTGCTGGGTGTGTCGGCAGCCGCTTTCGCGGTTCTCCTGGCCTCAGCGTGGCTTCCACTCCAGTACACGGCCACAGCCACCGTTGAGGTCCAGGACGAGCCTGTTCCCACGCCGGCACCTGGCAGCGTCGAGAAGCCTGCCGCTGCGCCCAGCATGCCGACGGTTGTCGCGGGCCGGGCGGCCGTCGAGAAGGCGGCCGATGAGTTGGGCCTCACGCGCTGGCTCCCACGAGACTCCGATGAGGACCTCGCCGCCGGCAGCCTCACCCCCAGGCAGGAGATCGTCAACCGTCTTCTCGGCAGCCTCCGCGTGATCCGTGAGCCGCGCCCCGGTCAGCCGGACATGATTGCCATCACCTGCACGGACCGCGATCCGCTCCTAGCCAGGGGGCTGCCCAATGCGCTCGTGAAGAACTACGTCCTCGCGACCGAAACGCACCGGCTCAAGCGCCTGGGCGAGACCCGCGACGCCCTCCAGAAACAGGTGGGCGACGCCGATGCTCGCTTGGCGGAACTGACGAAGCGGCAGATCGATTTCGAGACGCGGCAAGGTGCCGCGATGCCCGAACGCCCCGGCGCCATCCACCAGAGGATCCAGGAAATCCGTGCCCAGCTTGACGCGCTTCGGGTCCAGGAATCGGCCGCCCGGCAGAAGCTGGAGCGCCTCCGGCTTCTGGCCAAGACGTCCAAGCCGCCGGAGGAGCCGCAGGAGGTCGTCAAGGGGCCGAACTCGGCCTACAAGGACATCGAAGACCGGTTGCGGGAGGCCCAGGCCGAGTACGCCACCGCCACCGGCGTGCGGAACATGCGGGAGGATCACCCCGCTGTCCAAACGCTCCGCAAGAAGATCGAGACCCTCAAGAAGCAACTCGAAGAGGTGCCCAAAGAGACCGTC
>JAPLML010000448.1 GCA_026387055.1 Planctomycetota bacterium
ACGCCCTTGCTCTTCGCCGACTTCTTGTTACCCTTGCTCATGGCCGTTCCTCCGTAAAGGGGTTCTTGAAGTACCACCTTCAACTCCGAGCGTATCTTATACGCTCCAGGAGGAACGGCCTACATTCAACCTAAATGGCGCATGTCTCAGTCGTGCGCTTTTCGAGATCGCGCAGGACTTCGGCGGCCACTTCGCAGTCGTCGAAATGCCGTTTGACCTCGCCGATGATCTGGTACGTCTCGTGCCCCTTGCCGGCGATGATGACCACGTCGCCCTCCCGCGCCTGGCGCAGCGCGAGGCCGATGGCCGCCCGCCGGTCCGCTTCCACCGTCACCTTCTTCATCGAGGTGAAGCCGGCGACGATCTGCCGGATGATCTCCTCGGGCGGCTCGTGGCGCGGGTTGTCGGAGGTCACATACACGCGGTCGGCCAGCCGCTGGGCCACCTTGGCCATGGCGGGCCGCTTCTGCGTATCCCGGTTGCCGCCGCAGCCGAAGACGACGGCCAGGCGCCCCGGCTTCTTCACGAGCTTCCGCACGGTCGCGAGGACCTGCTTGAGGGCCTCGGTCTTGTGCGCGTAGTCGATGAGGACCGACAGCGGGAGCGTCGTCGGCACCGGCTCGAGCCGGCCGCGGATCGTCTGGACGGCCGCGAGGCCCTCGGCGATGGCGTCGAGCGGAATCTCGAGCGCCTCGGCCACCGCCGCCGCCGTCAGACAGTTATATATGTTGTAGGTGGCGTGACCAGCGTAAAGCGGCTGCCGCGGACGTCGGACTCGACGTTCTCCGGCCGCACGTCGGCGGGATTCCTGATGCCGTTCCAGAGCTCGCGGGCCGGCGTTCCCTCGACGATGGTGCGGCTCCACGGGGCGTCGGCGTTGGCGACCGCCACGGCGTCGGGTGAGAGGCCCGCGAAGAGGATGCGCTTGGCCCGGGCATACTGGCGCATGGTCTTGTGGTAATCGAGGTGCTCGGGCGTCAGGTTCGTCAGCGCCGCCACCTTGAAACTCATGCCGGCGATGCGGCGCTGGTGGAGGGCGTGGCTCGAGACCTCCATGATCGCCGTCGTCAGGCCGCTGGCGACCATCTCGGCGAAGTAGCCGGCCAGCACGTCGGTGTCGGGCGTGGTCATCCCGCTCTCAAGCTGGCGGCGGCCGAGGAGGTAGCCGATCGTCCCGATGACGCCGCTCGGTCGCCCGGTACGCTCGAAGATGCTGCGGATGAGGTACGTGGTCGTGGTCTTGCCGTTGGTGCCCGTGACGCCGCAGAGGGTCAGTTGCTTCGTAGGGCTTCCGAGAAGCAGGTGGGCACAGACCGCAAGGGCCTCGCGCGCATCAGGCACGAGGAGTTGCGGCGGGTCGCCGGGGAGCGTGAGCGCCCGCTCGACCACCGCCGCGCGGGCCCCCGCCGCCAGGGCCATCGGCACGAAATGGTGGCCGTCGGTCTGCGCGCCGGGCACGGCGACGAACAGGTCCCCCGCCTGGACGCGGCGCGAGTCCTGGATGGCCCGCAAGACCTCCGTCTCGCCCGACCCGATCACGCGCGAGCCCGGAATACACTCGGCGATTTCACGCAGCTTCATGACCCATCCCCACACGTGGTCGCCTGCGGCTCCCCGCTAGACGCGGCGCGCCGTTGCCTTTCAATCCGCCATGGACCTAATCCGTCGTCCTTTGCTGCACCAAGTGCGCCGGCGTCTTCTCGGTCACCGTCTCGGTGGGTGGAATGCCCAGGTAGGGAAGCGCCTGCTCGAGGATCTTCTTGACCGCCGGCGCCGCCACCGTCCCGCCATAGTACCCGATTGACCTGTCCGGCTCATTCACCATCACCACCGCGACCACCTGCGGGTTGTCGGCCGGGGCGCCCGCCAGGAACGACCCCATGAACCGCGTGTGGCTCACCGCCTTGGTGTCGGGGTCGATCTTCTGCGCGGTGCCGGTCTTGCCGAAGACGCGGTACCCCGGGATCTTGCAGTTCGTGCCCGTCCCCTCCTCGATCACGCCCACGAGGGCCCGGTCGATCATCTGCCGGGCCGTCTTGGCGGTGATGGCCTGGCCGACCGGTTCCACCTCAGGGAGGTCCACGGCCGACTGGCCGCGCCTGTCGAGAACGCCTCGCAGGATCTTGGGGCGCACGAGTTTACCATTGTTGGCAATCGCCGCAAAGGCGGAAGTCAATTGGAGCGGCGTGACCGTGAATTCCTGCCCGAAGGCCACGCGCGTCGTGCTCAGCTTCGACCACTTGCGGACCGGCCACACGAGGCCGGGGCTCTCGCCCGGCAGCCAAATGCCCGTCCGCTCGCCGAAACCGAACTTCGTCAGCGCGTCGTGCAGGCGCTGGTTGCCCAGGCGGAGGCCGAGCTTGCCCATCATGATGTTGCTCGACTTCTCGAGGCCCTGCTCGAACGTCAGGTTGCCGTAGGAGTGCCCGGCGTCGTGGAGCCTGGCCTCGGCCCAGTAGCCGTTCTCGCAGTAGATGACCTCGCCGAAGCGGACGACGCCCGCTTCGAGCGCCCCGGAGGCCACGAACGGCTTGCAGCTCGAGCCGGGCGGAAACGTGTCGGTCAGCGCCCGGTTCCGCCGCGCGTCGACGGGGAACTCGCCGTAGCGCCCGGGATCGTAGGTCGGCACGTTGGCCATGGCCAGGATCGCGCCGGTCTTCGGGTCCATGACGATGCCGGTGACGCTGGCGGCGTGGAACTTCTTCTGGGCCTCGGCGATCGCCTCTTCGGTGACGGCCTGGAGGGTGGCGTCGATGGTCAGGACGAGGTGCTGGCCGTCCTCGGCCGGACGGTACTCATCGCTTTCGATCCAGATGGGCCGCCGCGCGCGATCCACGAGGACCTTGGCCTCGCCCTGGCGCCCGGCCAGCCGGTCGTTGAAGAGCCGCTCGACGCCCTCCAGCCCCTGGTCCTCGCCTCCGACGAAACCGAGGACGTGGGCGGCCAGCGGCCCGTTCGGGTAGTGGCGGACGCTCTCGGTCGTCAGGCCCACGCCCTGGAGGCGCAGGTGACGGATGGCCTCGGCCTTCTCGGGCGTCACGCGCCGCTCGAGCCACACGAAGCGCGGGCCGGCGGCCTCGACGAGCTTCCGGCGCGTCTCCTCCCGGTCGAGGCCGAGGAGGGGCGCCAGGAGCTCGGCGGCGCTCTCGGCGTTGCGGATGACCTTGGCGTCGGCCAGGACGCTGGCGGTGTCGCCCTCCGGCTTGACGGTGATCCCGCGGAGGTCGAGATCGCGGAGTTCCTCGGCCCTGTCGGCCGGCAGACCGTGCTTCAGCCAGAGGTAGCGGGTGCGCTCGCCCTCGGTGAGCTTCCGGTAGACCTCCTCGCGCTTGAGGCCGAGGACCCGCGAGACCTCGGAGGCGACGGCCGTCGGGTCCGCGATGACCTTGGGGTCGGCGAAGACGCTCTTGGCCTCGATGCTGCCGGCAAGGACGCGCATCCGCGCGTCGAGCACGTTGCCGCGCAGGGGCATGATCGGGACGGTGATGTGCTGCTGCTCGGCGGCGCGCGTGCTGTATCCTTCGGACCGGAATATCTGGATAAATCCAAGATATCCAGCCAGCGCCGCCAGCAGGGCGCCCAGCCCCACGGTCAGGACCCGGGCGACCCGGCGTTGGCGAATCTCAGGCGTCACGGCGCCATCCTTCTCGCGGAGGCGAGATCGTTGGGAGGTGCTACGGCGGCGGCCGTTTGCCGCGGTCCGCCAGAATGGGCCGCGGCCGGGCCGCCTTCTCCGGCGGCAGGGGCAGGGCCGGGCCCCCCGGGTCGTCGGCCTCCTGCTTGAAGTCGATCGCCTGCTGGCGCAGGCGGGCCACGTTCTTCAGGCCGGCGATGGACATCTCCAGCCGGCAGCATTCCCGCTCCAGGTCGCGCTTCTGGCCGAACAGCATGTGCAGGCGGTTGCCCGCCTGGGCCGTGTCGGTCCGAAGCCAGATCAGGCCCGCGGCCAGGCCGACCAAAAGCGCCGCCATCACCGCCAACCGGACGCAGAGCCTCATCGCTTCGCCACCGCCAGTTCGGGGGAATCCGAGGGGCCGCCGTCCAGGAGCAGGACGTGCTGGCCGATCTTCATCCGCTTCTCATACGGCACGAGGTGCTGGTTCTTGATCTGGAGCAGGCGTGCGGCCCGGCTGTCGCCGGGGTAGAGTTTCGACGCAATCCTCATGAACGTGTCGCCCGGCTGAATCGCGTAGATGGCGGGCGGCTTGGCGGGCGTCTCCAGCAGGTCCGACTGGTCGCCCAGGATCCGGCCCGCCTCGCGGGCGTTGACGTCGCGGGAAGCGTCGCGCTTCGGCGTGTCGCGCGGGGTCTCCACCCGCCGCGGCGGGCCGTCGGCCGGGACGGTCATCTTTTGCAGCTCGGCCATGAGGCCCGCCTTGTCGCGCGGCGTCGTGGGGACGGGCTTGGCGCCGTCGGCGTAATAGGAGTCCGACACGGGCTCGCGCGGCGGGCCCTTACGCGGCGAATCGGCGGGGGCCGGCGTTTCCTTGCGAGGATCGGTCGGCGGCGCCGGGATCACCAGTTTCTGCCCGGTGCAGAGGCGGTTGGCGTCCTTCAGGGACGACTTGTTGGCCTCCCAGATGCGCCGCCACTGCTTCTCGCCCCCGGCGCCGTAGTACTGCTTGGCGATACTCGTGAGCGACTCGCCGGGGCGAACCACGTGGACCGCCTTGGCCGACTCCGACGAAACCGCCGGCGCCGCCCCGTTGGCAACCACGTCCTCGCGGCCCGTGCCGGCGTCGGACAGGTCGCCGGTCATCGGCGTTTCGATGATCACCGGCGGCCGGGAGAACGCCGCCTTGCCGACGAGGTCGCGTTTGGGCGGGGGCGTCACTTCGGCCGCCAGGCTGCTCGGCGCCGGAAGCGACTCCTCGGCCGGTTGGGCGGCCCTCTCGGCGACCGGCGTCGGGCTCGGTCCCGGAACGATCAGCGTGGGGTCCCCCGCCGCCGTCTCGACCACCCGTCCGTCCGTCCGCGCCAACGTGCGATGGCCCTCGCTTTCTCCGGTCGGCAGGACCGCATGCCCGGCGGCCGGCGAACTGGCCCGATCGCTAAGAATGACTCCGAAAAGAACGATGAACGCCAACCCCACCAGCAACCCCAACTTCGTTTCTCTCGCCACGGCGACACCCCCGCATCTGGAATGACCTCGAACGACGCTTCCCCCGATGCCCTCGACGCCCCGAGCTATCGGCCGTCCCCACGACGGCCGTCTCGCGGCGTCCCTTGTACCTGTTCAGCGTGCCTTCGCGGACGCCACGGCCCGCCGCGCACGTGTTTAGCGTATCCCGGCAGGTGTGGCACGGCCGGCTTGTCCGGCCGTGGCAGAGCGCCGGCCACATTCCCCACGGCCGGACAAGCCGGCCGTGCCACACAACCCGTGGCGGTCGCCGCGGCGACCACGCCAGTCAGGTACCGTTCCCGAGTATCCTCAACCGGCGGTTGGAAGGCGTTCGGCGACCCGCAGGCGAGCACTGCGGCTGCGCGGGTTCCGGGCGACCTCCTCCAGCGTGGGAGCGATCGGCTTGGCCACAGGCAGGCGGACCCAACCGCTGGATGCCGCCTCTCGAAGGCGGGCCTTCACGATCCGGTCCTCCCCGCTGTGGAACGCGATCACCACCACGCGACCGCCGGGGTTCAGGTAACGGAAGATCTTGTCAAAGAACGCGTCAAGGCTCTTCAGCTCATCGTTGATGAAGATCCGGATCGCCATGAACGCCTGCGTTGCCGGATGAATCCTTTGGGTCCGCCGCCACGGGCCCGGCACCGCCCCGGCGATGATCCGGGCCAGTTCGTCGGTCCGCCGGATCGGCTCCCGCCGCCTCGCCTCCACGATGGCACGGGCGATCCGGCGCGAGAAGGGCTGGTCGCCATACTCCCGAAAGAGCGACGCCAAGCGGTCGGCGGACCATCGATTCACGATCTCCTCGGCCGTCGGGCCCTCGCCGCGGTCGAACCGCATGTCGAGGGGACCGGGACGCTCGAAGCTGAAACCCCGCTGGGGATCGGCCAATTGCAGGCTCGAAATGCCCAGGTCCAGCAAGGCCCCATCGATCCGGTCGAGGCCGGCCTCGGCTAGCACCTGGTCGATATCGGCGACGTTGGCGTGAAAGTACCGTACATCACCCACGCGTCCGAATCGGGCGATCAGACGCTCGCAGGCTCCACGGTCCCGGTCCAGCAGGATCAGTCGCCCGCCGGGCCGGATCCGATTGAGAATCTCCGCCGCATGCCCCCCGCCTCCGGCCGTCCCATCCACGATGGTCTGCCCGGACCGGAGCTTCAGATGCTCGAGAACTTCCGCAAGCATCACCGGGACGTGCCCGGCCTGGGTCTCCACGCGGCCCCCGCTCGCAAGATCAGTGCACGTAAGCCGACAGCGTAGCCCCTGCCTCCAGCCGCGCCAGCAATTCCCGCACGTCTCCCGAAAACTCCACGCCGCGGTACGCCCGGCCGCGGGACTGAACCCGCTCCAGGCGGGCCTGGAGCCGCTTCACTTCCCGGTGCAGCCGCTCCGGCGACGGGCAGGCTTCGCCGGCGGGCGCCTGGATGGCCTTACGAACCATGTTCCACCCCTGTGTATCCGCGTCTCGGTTCACGGCGAACCTCCCCCGCCCCACGGGCGTCCATGTCCTGGACCTCGCGCCGCCTTCGGCCGGGCGCCCCACACAGACCCGACCCCGGACGACGCGCTCGATTCTCCAGCCCTGACGTGTGCCTCGCTTCTTTCCACCTGATAAAGGGCCGCCCGGGTGGGCCGGGCCCACCCGAGCGACCCCCAAGGGGGTCTAGGTCGAACCGGCCGGCGGCGTCGCGGCCGCCGGGGCCGTCGCGGCCGGCGGCGCCTGGGCGAACGCGATCGCCCGGGCGGCCGTCTCGTCGCGCTTTACCAGTTGCTCCTGAACGAAGGCGTTCCACCGCTCGCGCGGCCAAAGCTCGATGTGGTCGCCGGCGCCGACGATCGTGACCTCCCGCGCCAGGCCGAACTGCTTGAGCATCCCCTCCGGGATGAGGACTCGGCCGAGCCGGTCCAGCTCCAGGTCCTCCTTGAGACCTTGCGTCAGGCGCACGTAGTTCCGCACATCGGCGTTGGTCTGCGCCTTGGCGTCGAAATGGGGGGTGATCTGCTCGTAGGACGCTGGCGTATACAAATATAACAACCCATCGAATCCGACGCAGGCCACGAAGCCGTAGCCGTCGGCCTTCGGATCGAGGCCCTCGCGCAGCCGTTGCGGGATAGTGAGCCGGCACTTCTTGTCGATCGAGTAGAAGTACTGGCCGGTGAACGATCTCATGTGCTTCCCCACTGGGCGGCCCACCCACTTCTTCATCAATTTTTGGGCCACGTAGAGCAACTATTTACACTTTCTCCCACCGGCGTGTCAATCCAAATTCCGCCAGGATTCTCCGAATTTTTCCGGCACTACTTAAGAGAAAAATCCCATCCAGAGCACCGCTCCAACAGGCTGTAGGAAACACGGAAGACCACACCATATATTGGAGCACGCGGTTGGTCAGGAAGAGGTGCAGGACACCGTGAAGGGGGACTTCGGTGGGAACAATTTTCGGAAATCAGCCTTCGGGCTGGCGCTCGGAACCGGCGGGCCTGTCCAGGACGACAAGCGTGCGGGCCGCCCGGTCGCCCAGCCGCTGCGGACGGGGGCCCATCATAATGAAGAACACGCCGAGCAGGTACATGGCGGGGAATTCATCGGCGAAACGCAAGAGGTTCCTGACCAGCGCTTGCCAGAACACGATCGGCGAGCCGGACTCGCTGCGGACCCGCAGCCCCATGAGACGTTTGCCCAACGTTTGTCCGAAGAGCGCCTCGGTCAGCGTGAAGTACACCAGGCCGAGCGAGAAGTAGATCGCCTGGAGCATCGCCATCTGGTGCAACGTCAGGCCGAACATCAGGTCCGGCGTGAACGCCAACTGCGGCCGAAGATCCGGCGCCAGGTGCGTAATGATCACGGTCACGAGGATGCCGAGCAGGAAGTAGTCAACGAGCACGGCCACTCCGCGCTTGTAGATCGGCGCCGGAACGTAGCGCCACCCGCCGGGCGAGCGCCCGCGCTCCGCGGCCACCGCCCCTGCCCCGGACGCGGCCTGAGGCCCGCCGGCCCGCTTGGCCTTCTGCCAGCTCACCAGCACCAGGATGAGGGTGAGCGCCGCCAGGCCGAAGACGACCAGGGAACTGTAGTCGAGTGGCGGCCGGACGGTCTCCGCCGCCGCAAAGGCAAGGAACGGCCCGGCGCGGGCGGCGGGCACCTCGAGGGCCGAAACCACCGGCCGACCCTCTTCGAGGCCGACCACGTGAAACGCCTCGCCGGAGCGCACCAGGACGAGCGGCCCGGCCGGGAGAGTGCCGGCCAGCGTCCCGGTCTCGTGCCAGTCCTCGTCGCCCTTGGCGTAGGTGGCCAACGTCCACAGGTCGGGTTTGCCGTCGCCCTGCGCTTTCAGGAAGAGGCACGCCAGGGCGTTCGACGTGGCCGCCACGGCCGGCGCCGAGGCCACGTACAGGCGCGACCTCGCAGGGGCGTGCCAGCCGTCCTTGTCCTGCCAGGCGAACCACAGGCGGAAGCTCGGAGCCGCCCCCGTGAGGCTCGGCTCCTCCTCGCGCCATACGAGGAACAACCGGCCGGCGAAGCGCACGAGGGCCGGGTCGAGCACCTTGCCGCGCTTCAAGTCGGCGTCGACCCGCCGCCACGACCACTTCCCCTCCTCGTGCCGGGCGCCGACGGGTTCGCCGGCGGCGTTCCAGCCGAAGGCGTCGACCGCCAGGCCGTCCTCGCACACGGCGGCGGGCGTCCAGGCGGCCACGGGCGACGGATG